>DXXQ01000042.1 GCA_019416265.1 Clostridiales bacterium
CCATGGCACAGTCTCCTGCTGCGTAAACGTCCTCTTTATTGGTCTTCATGGTGTTGTCCACAAGGATTGTTCCTTTGAACATTTCAATTCCGCTGTCTTTAAGGAAATCTGTGTTCGGACGGATTCCCGCTGCCATAATAAGGAGCTCGCATCCCAGTAATCCTGCAGAGGTTTTTACCCCGGTCACTGCCTCACCGCCAAGAATTGCCTCAGCCTTTGTACCTGTGATCACACGAATTCCCTCTTTTAAAAGGTGCTTCTTTGCGTATGCCGCCATCTCCGGATCAATGATATTTGGTAAGATCTGCGGTGCGAAGTCGATCACTGTAACCTGTACGCCTTTTGCCTTTAAGTTCTCTGCCGCTTCCAGACCAATGAAGCCTGCGCCGATCACTACGGCTTTTTTTACACCTTTTTCTTCTACATAGGAACGGATGGCAATGGCATCGTCCGGTGTACGCATTTTAAATACACCCTGTTTATCGGTTCCTTCAATGGGAAGGGCTGCCGGAGAAGCTCCTACGGCCAGAACCAGTTTATCATAGGAACAGACTTCCTCTGCCCCTGTTTCTGTATCTCTTACTGTCACTTCTTTTTTGTCTGTATCAAGGGCAACGGCTTCTTTTCCGGTACGAACCTCTACCCCTGTCAGGGCTGCATATTTCCTGAGGAGTGTTTACGATCAGCTGGTCACGGCTTTCAATAAGACCGCCTACATAATATGGCAGTCCACAGCCTGCATAAGAAATGTCTTTATCCTTTGTGATCACAACAACTTCTGCGCTTCTGTCTTCTCTTTTTAATTTGGCTGCTGTCTTTGTTCCTGCAGCAACGCCTCCAATGATCAATACTTTCATATTCTTCTCCTATTCTGATGGATTTTCAATCTTCCTGATTTTTGTGACAACAATACTTCTCATTGATACATTCCGGGCGTAGCTTCTCACACACAATCACGTCTCCGCCACTGATGGTGATGCCGCGTCCATTCACCAGCGCATCTGCCAGTTTATGCCTCGCTTCATTATATATCCGTGTCACTGTGGGACGGGAAATATCCATTTTTTCAGCACACTGCTGCTGGGTAAGCTTTACAAAATCCAGAAGCCGTACTGTCTCGTATTCATCGTAAGTAATGTTTATGCAATCCTCTCTGGATGCTCCCTCAGGAATATATTCCGTAATTTTCGGCTTTGAACAGATACATCTGCATTTTTGCGGTCTTGCCATGCCTCCTCCTCTCTATGGCTCCCATAAGTTCCTGCGTCCTCGGGCCTCCCCCGCCGTTGGCGCAATGGTTTTTTCTGTTTTTGACACTCATAATTTACTCCCTTTATGAACATATGTCAACGAATTTTTAACATATGTTCATAACAATTTCTTATGGAAAATATAAGTAAAACCTTATTTTCCCCTTCCTTATGCGTCCGGCTGTATCCTTGCGGAAGGTTTTTTGTTTATCAGGAAACAGAATCCCCGGGAATATCACAGACTCCCGGGGATTGTTTTTGACGCCAACTGTAATTTTTATCCCTTCACTCCGGAAGCCACAATGCTCTGCTTTAACTGTTTTGAGAACAGAATCGACAGCAGGATAACCGGAGTGATGGTCACTACCGCCAGACCCATGAGGGCATTTTGTTTGGTTCCGGCGTTGTTTGATATGTTATAGAGGGCCACATTTAAGGTCCACAGATTCTGGTCCTCTGTAACCAGCCATGCCCAGAAAAAATCGTTCCAGTTTCCGATAAAGGTCTGAAGTGCGATCAGGGAAATGATCGGCTTGGACAAAGGCATACAGATTCTTGTATAAAGATACCAGCTTCCTGCCCCATCCAGGGAAGCCGCCTCAAAATAGCTTCCCGGTATCTGGTCAAAGAAGCCTTTATACAGGTATACATAAAATCCATAGGGATAGAGGAACGGCAGTAACAGAGCTGCATAATTATTATAGGCTCCCATTTCCCGGTACATGATCAGCTGGGGCAGCATAATACTGGCAAAAGGCACCATCATACCTCCCAGGAAAAACAGAAGTACAAATTTTCCCGCTCTTGGCGAAAGCTGTCTGCTGATTACAAATGCACATACGGAGCAGAGGATTACCTGCGCGATCATGGCAAAGCCGATTACGATCACACTGTTCATCACAAAGGTCAGGAAACCGTATCTTACTACTCTCTCGCTCTGAGGATAAATATAGGCAGGCATATCCAGGTAGTATTTAAAGCTTTCGAGATTGAGAATGTTCTTTGTCTTATCCCCTACCCTTACCAGCTTTCCTGTGGTCGCGTATTTTTCCCCGAGCATGGAAGAAATATCCTGCTCAAACTGTGTTCCCAGCCCCTCTTCCACTGCTGCCTCGATTCCCTGAGGGTTAAATTCATACCCGATGGATTCACAGGCTCTTGTATATCGGTCTCCGTGAAGGAGCACTTCTTTTTTGATCGCAGTTCTTTTATAGATACCGTAGTCACATTCCATCTGAAGCTTCATCTGATGAGCCCTGGAATGAAACAGGGTTTTTCCGTCTTTCGTTCCGTATACGTGGATCTCCATAATGGACTGATCTGCAAATTTGAAGTTGGTACCGAACATGGCAAGGACATTGTCCTGCATCATCACATCCTTCATTGCTTCCTCGTTCCCGAACTCCTGCCCTGTGTAATCCAGAACCAGAGACACACTGTTCGCCCTTGCGGGAAGGAGCTTCGGCGGTACCTCGTAGATTTTGGAATTGTCTTTCATGGAACTGGAAACTGCAAAAATCATGGGATACAGCATCAGCGCCGCAAACAGCAGGGACACGGTGACAGCCACGATTTTCAGGCGGCGTTCCGCTTTTCCGTAACGGATTTTATTCTTATTTCTTTTCATCGCCTTGCCCCTCCCTAATTTTTCTCCGCTTTTTCAAAATGCATCTGGATCATGGTCAGCGCTGCGATCACGAGAAGAAGCACAACGGAAGCTGCGGATCCTCTTCCGTAATTCAGATCATCGTTAAATGCGTTGTAAATAAAAATACCCTGTGTTGTGGAAGCACCGCTTGGGCCTCCGGATGCATACATATAAGGCGCGTCCAGAAGCTGCATGGTAGTGATCACGCACATGATCATCTGAATGAAAATCATGAAAGAAATATTCGGCAGAATGATATGACGGATTTTCTTAAATCCTGTACAGCCGTCAAGAGCTGCAGATTCCATAATGTCAGAGGGCACTCCCTGAATCGCGGAAAGGTACAGAAGAACAGTCAGCCCCCCTCCCAGCACCCCGGGGAAAATAATACAGAATTTTACAAGATCCGGATCGCTGAGCCAGGTCTGAGGCTGTCCTCCGAAAAACTTCACGATCTGATTCGCCACACCGTAATCCGGATGCCAGATCCATCTCCAGATGATCACATTGACAGAAGTCGGAATCAGCGCCGGCAGAATGTAGAGGGTAGTCAGGCATTTCTGAAGCTTTATCAGCTCGTTGAGCAGAAGCGCCTGGATCAGAGGAATAAAGAAGCACATACAGAGCTGGAGGATCAGAAAAATAAAGGTATTTTTCCAGGAATCCCAGTAAAACTGCATATGAAACATTTCCTGATAGTTTCTGAAGCCCACCATCTTTCCCGGAGGATTGATCGGGTCATACTTAAACAGGGAAATATAAAACGCCCTGAATATGGGATAATATTTCAGCCAGGCAGTAAAGGCCATGGGCAGAAACAAAATACACCAGGGGGTAATTTTTTTCCGGAACATATAACTTCCCGTTTTTGGGGAAAGAGAATTTTTCTTTTTCGAACTCATTTGCCATACCTCCCATTTACGAACCGGCAGCAGCTTAGGTTATTTTCTATACCGGTTACTCTATTTCAGTATAAATAATTTATCTGAAAGGAAAAGAAA
>DXXQ01000043.1 GCA_019416265.1 Clostridiales bacterium
TACTTATTCTCATAATAACCGTATCCGTAGCACAGTGTACTATCTCCCTTTGCATCCCATTGCTCTGTGTAATCGTAAGCTTTCCATATGGGATTTTCTTTGATCGTATCTTTATTGTTCGGATCACGTAAATCCTCTAAATTTTTGTTAAAGTCTTCATTTACAATTTCCTGAAACACAAGGTGATAGGGAGCATTACCTCCTCCTTCCGGAGATTCAGAAGGGAGGAAGTTTTTTATATTTTCACGAAACAGCCCTTCCTTGTCTTTAGTGTCATCCTCAAAATTATCTTCACGAATAGGATAATAGGACTGATCTTCCTTGGTATAATTACCAGTTCCAGAAGGGTTTTTTACATATTCACCTTTAATCTTTTCTGTGCGAACCTCTGAGAAATCAATTCTTTCCCACTCTGATTCTCCATCATCCTTTCCCAGAAAATATTTTTCCTGATATGGTGTATAGGATAATGGATAATCAGCTTCGGTAGTTCCCTCTGTTCCAGTATATGCTGCATACGTTACATCCTTAAAAGTAGGGGATGTTATTTTATTGCCATTTTTATCTAATAGAATGTCTCCATTTTCATCTCTTTGATAAGTGAAATTATTGGCAAATTCTTCACGAAGCGCTTTTGTAGGCAACTTGGAGAGAGCTTCTTTTAATGTAGAAAAGGTCATTGTCTGTGGATTTCCATTTTTGTCCGTATAGGAATAAGAATACAATTTAATATACGGTTCCTGCCCGGAAACATACCAGCCAATTTCTGCCTCTTTATGGTTATCTACAATCTCCAAAATACGAAATGGAGCTTCCTTGGAAGTCTCTTGTACAATCGTTTCAATTCCGGGCATCATTTCCGGAGAGGCCTGAACAGAAAGATGACTGGTAAGCAAAGCACTGATTCCCAGAACCCCCGCCAAGGCGGTTGCTGTCCCTGCAAGAAGTATTTTTTTATATTTTTGTCTCATATGAGGGATTCCTCCTTTTGTGTTCGTTTCACACGAATGATAAAATAGGAAACATTAATTCCATTTTTGCCAATACCAGTTTTTATAGAATGTATTCCAGTGTAATTCAATCCAATCAACCCACGAATTATTAATTCCATTCCAATCATACCAACACTGATCTATAGTATCATATCGATAGAATTTATTTTCAATTTTCATAAACCATTTTCCAGAAGAGTTTCCAAACCATCCTGATATAGGCCCCCATCCTGTAAAGCTACTTACGCTGAATCTCAGTTCATATTTTGTTTTATATGTGTAAGTATATCCATCATCCGACAATGTACTGTTGTTTTTGTCTCTGATGATATCTGTGTCTCCCGGGATGTACAGATTGAGCAATTCAAATTTACCTGTTGTTTCGTTATAATCATAAACATTATATATGGCAGCTGTAAGAGTGTATTTATATATGAACGTATCATATTCGACCCACAACTCTACTTTATCACCTGAATTCCACTTATCCCAATTAATCACTTTTACTGACCAGTCTTGCTCCACCGGCTTGGAAAGAGTTATCAGATCAGTTATTTGTTCGGGGGTACTTGATATTAATTTTATTGGATACTTAGTTTTATGTTCTTCCAATATGTCATGCTCCAATGGTTGTGGCTTTTCATTAGACAGTTCATATGTTTTTTCAAAAACTTTCTTGGGATTTACTGTCAGCTCAATTTCTGCCTCACATACCGGTTGCTTCTTTTCTGTATCATTTTTGTTATATGCAATTGCTTTAACTTTCACTTTTTTAAAAACGGTTATATCATTTATAACATTAAAAGTTGTTTCCCTTTCATTTTCCATAGGGATTAATGTATATGGCAATTCCGTACTATTATCATCTATAGACCATACAATATTATACTGCTCTGTCACATCTGTGCCCTGTTCGTTAGATGTATTTCTTATGTAAGCTTTTAATATTTCAGATTCTCCCTTCCAAAAAGATTTTTTATTATCCTTTGGAATAATTTCCATATATAATTTGCTCACTGTGATTTTAAAAATCACTTTATGTTCTGTTTTATCCTTATGTATGTAAGTTGCAGTAACAGTATATTTTCCCGGCGCAGGTGGAATAAACGTTGTTGTTAGACCGTCCCCTTGAAAAACCTGGTTTCCGGAATTCCCCTGTTCATCTTTACACTCCCATGATATTTTTGCTAATGTTTGTTCAACATCGTTAATTTTCAATGATGTTTCTAAAACCACATTTTTATCTATTGTAGTGGTACATTCATCACTCAAAGGGTTTTTACGGACAAACTCAATTTTATCAGAAACAATCTCAAACTCACTAGAAGCAGTCACTTTTTTTCCGTTTTCAATTGTCACAGAAGCGCATGCTATCCAGTTTCCTATATCCTCCTGAGCAAAAACATCATCTTGTGAGGAATAATCCATATTGGGCTTTGAAGCAGAGCTATTTTTATTTTGCACTTCCACTTCAGGTTTAACATTTATATCTTCCGCACCCCCTACCGTATAAGTATACAATAATTCCTTTTTATCACCTACATGGTATGTTCCAGATGGTTTTTTTAATTCTAGCCTTGCAATTTTTAATGGTACGTTGACCGTATCTTTTATGGAAGTCCCATCGTTATGGGTACAGCTTGTCACATATACCGTATGTTCGTTTCCTGTATAATCTGATGGGATCTTTATTTTTCCATTTTCTTCGATTTGGGGCTCACTGTCTACCTTCCACTGAAATGTGGAATTGCTTTTATTAAATTCTTTTATTGTACCATTTGGGTATTTTGCAGTAATTTTTACATAGTCATTTAAATCATAGTCATTCCCCACACCTACTATAATTGAATCTGCCGTAAGACTAGGCTTACCCTTCCTTATTATCTTCACCTTACAGCTATCCGCTATTTCTTTTCCATTAATACTTGTCGCTTTGACCGTTACCGTAATATATTCTCCTGAATAACTCTCAGGGGTTTTTATTATCAGTTTTCCATGAGCAGAATCCGGAAATTCCCAGCCTGGAATATTTTGGCCATTGTCTCCTGCAACGCTCCACTGAACGGAACCTGCCATAATTTCGCCAAAGGTAACTTTTTCGAACAGGTATCCGCCACAATCATCTTCCAGTTCCTTTGGTATATTTGTTATTTTAATACTTGCATCTACTGATGGTAATGCTGAAATATTTCCTGGCTTTTCGATTTTTACCTTGTTTCGAAGATTTACTGTATGAAGTGTTTTAATATTTTTTCCACGTTTATCTGCCTGAATCTGAAAACGTACAACACGCTTGGTCTCAACTTCTCGAATATCAGCCCAAAAACCTGTGATATCTTCAGCAAATACCGACTGCTCTATCAGATGATCTGCGTTCTCCATAGTAACTGTTGGATTCGGAGCCGGTGTTGCCACATTATTTTGAACGCCAGAAACAGCAGAAGGGGAATCTTCTGCTGTCAGTGTTTTGTTTGCTGTAGAGGAACCGGTTCCTTCAGGGGTGGGAGTCACAATGGGTTCTTCATACTTTATCTGATCTTTTTTTTCATAACGATTATAATAAATTTTTTTGTCTGCACTCTTCCAGGTCAGAACATCCCACACATAATCTTCTTTATCCTTCTGACCAGATGACGCATCTGAAGCACTGCATACAACAAAGGTTTTGACTGTATTATCGTCCAGCCCTCCGCCATCAATGTCATTGGTAATTAAAGGGAGATCATTGAGATTCTCTCCGGCCCCATAATACATAGTCCGATTTGTGTCAATTACCAGATCCTGAATCTGATTTAAGGTTTCCTGGGTTTCCATCTGGACTCTGGCATTTCCTGATGTACTACGGTAACTTGCGGAGCCATTGGAAATCAGCATAGTTATCACCCCTGTAAAAATGGCTATGATAGCAATGGTTACTACTAATTCAATTAAAGTAAATCCTTTGTGATTGACTTTTCTCATAATCCGGCTCCTTCCAAAAGTATATAATGTCATCCCGCAGTAATCTCATAACTACCACTATACCTGTCCAAAATCACATTACGGGTACGAAAACCGCCTCGAACGATAATTTTTGTACAATAATTGTCACTATCCTCAAACTTTACATCATGACTACCAGTGGTTAAAGTCTCCCACATTTTAGGATTTTTTACTACGTTATTTTGAATAGGACGAAATCCTCCTGTTTCGCGATCATATGTTAAAATTATAGAATCTCCAATACCTAAAGAACATTCCTCGGATACTGTTCCATTCTTTGAGGTTGTCTGATAACTGATTTGGGTTTTGACAGGGGCTATTTTTTCCCTGTCCTCTTCCCTGATCTCACCCTTGCCTCCACGGTGAAGATAG
>DXXQ01000044.1 GCA_019416265.1 Clostridiales bacterium
ATACCACATGGTAGTTGATATTATATACACAAGTACGTGCATGTATTAAATTTTCTTTCATACATATAGTATAACATGCTTTGTTCTTAAAAGCAACCATATGTTTGTTTTTTTAAATTTAAAATCAACGCTTTCATCTCGGCAATTAAATAACCGAGGATTCCCGCTTGTCATCCTAACAGAAAAGCTATCTCTGCTGAATTGGTTTCGGACTGCTTGTACAGATACACCTTTTCAGCGTGTCTGTCATTCTTTCCTGTTACGACCAAGCGCGTTTCGCGTGCCTATCACCAATGTGTCAGTGAATTTTGAATCCACAATAACTATTCAAATAATTTTGTAATGTCCCGATACCGATTTACCACCCGGTAAATCTCTACATACTCTTCTCCCACTTTATAAATAATCACATAATTCTCCCAAACCGCATACTTGTAATCTATTTGAAAACTAACTCTTTTAGAGAGATCCGAACCTATCCCCGGAAACATTTGAATATTTTCGAATTTACCGTATATTTCTTTGATCGTCTTTGCAGCATATTCTGCATTATCCTCAGCAATATAATCACGAATTTTTTTTAAATCCGCTGCAACCAATGGATTAATTCGTAATTTCAGCATAGTTTATTCCCCCACAAGTGCTTTTAGTTCGTCCAAACTAAGCCAGCCTTCACCGTCTTTCACTGCCTCCTCTGCCTCCTGCAGCTTCATTAACAGCTTTTTCTCTGCACGATCGCGCTCATAATCTTCTATATCAAGCACTACAAAACGCCCTCTGCCATTTTTCGTCAAAAAAACCGGCTCTCCAGTCCGGCAATTTTTTAAAACTTCATTATAATTTCTCAAATCAGATACTGGTAAAATATTCGCCATATAAACCGTTCTCCTTTCTTGATTCACGTTATTATCTCTGCATTTATTATACGCAAAAGAGCTGTAAAATTCAACTTAATATTTTACAGCTCTTAATATTTAGTTATTCTTTAATGTCCTCACTACATTCTACAATTTCTTCTGCTTCAATATCAAAAGCATTCTCCTCTGCTGTTACCTCATGATCTGTTTCAGCATACCTGTCACTCCGCTTCCATCCCCGGATTCTCTTTCACACATATCCAAGGATGCCGCAGTCACTTGATCCATGTCATAGTATTTGTACTCACCCAGACGACAACCAAAGATTACTTTATCCTCCGCGTCTGCAAGCGCCCTATTTCAGCGTTCCTGTCACCAATGTCCATCAAACACAATCATGTAGTGCTTTCCAACAAGAAGTCACCCCAACTATTGACATAGAACCGTTTTATCACAATATTATTGATATTGGACGTAAATCAAATTTCGGCTCCATAAAGTTTTTTACCATTTGATAAACTGGTAGTTTCTTCTTTTTAGAAATTCCAATAAGAGTCTCTTTATTTTCTTCTGAGCACCGCATCCCTATGATTAGAGCCTCTGGTTTTGCAATCATATGATGTAAATTTGATTCATGCTCCAAAGAAATATGTCTCGGAATCACTCTCCATTCTTTTTCATATTCCCAATCCAATGACTTTTGAGTAAGCACTGCTCTTAATTTTTCTTGAGACAAATTTGTACGCGGCGGGTACTCTCCCATAAGATTTGGCATTTTATATGCTCTAACATATTCACTTACTTCTTCAGTAAGATCAACTTGTTTATCGACATAGTTAACAGGTAATAATAGGGGTTTCTTCTTTATCTGGTTATTATCCGCAGCATAGACTTCTGCTTCAGTAATTACAGATTTTTTATATGCAATACAGAAACCTTTATGAGAATCCGTGTAATGTGACCACATAAGAACAGAATCGAATTTTTCTGAGAGACAAATAATTCTTGTATTCTTCAATAGGACTTTGCTTATTTTTTCCGATGATACTCCTACGGATTGAAATATATCCTCCTTTAATTTGTCTTTCAACCTAGGTGTATTCCATATTGCTGAGAACACGCCGTACCATTCTTTTGACATTTTATTTTTGTTTTTTTCAAGAAATAACTCCATTCCTGTTTCCTGCGCGTGATCTACCATACTTAAAATCTCAATATAATTTGCAAAGATAAATGGATCAAACGGGTCATTGAAATAAACCGGAGTTGAAAAATACAATGTATCATCAGCAAATGCGTTCAGATTATTTTGAGTAGCTGATCTATAGCGGAACAATAAGTCGTCACTATATAAATTAATTTCTTTTCTTCTTTTGTTTTGCGCCATTTCAGTTTCCTTCCTCTCTCCCTGCATTTCCCGTTAAAATTTAACTGTTCCTGATCCCTATGATTTCAAATAGATATCATAATAGAATTGCTGAAGTTGCAGTTATCCTCTTTTTTATAAATTTTTTCTTGACTCTTTATCTGCCGTTTACTTTCTTTATTGATTTTTCTGCGTGCCTGTCACCAATGTCTTGAATCGGTTCAACGATGCCCCGTTCCAGAAAAAAGATGGTTCCCGTCATTCCGTATTTCTGGAAGAGGAACTTCCCTTTTTACAGCCGCTTCCCAGATATCCATACGAATTCGCCCAGTGGAAATCAGCTACTGTTCAGATGAACTACCATATCGCCATAGATTTCCAAAACTACTCGGTCCCTTATGAGTATGTGCGCAAGAAAGTGGATGTCCGGTACACCAAAAGTAGCATTGAGGTTTACTACAAAGGGAACCGGATCTGCAGCCATAAACGTCTTTATGGACGTCGTGGACAGTATTCCACAATCCCGGAGCACATGCCTGTCAATCATCAGCTGTACAGCGAATGGGATAAGGCAAGGTTCCTGAAGTGGGCATCTGGTATCGGTGAGGCAACTTATAAGGTGATCCAGGGGATCTTTGGCTCCTACCGGATTGAAGAACAGGCTTATAAGGGGTGTCTGTCCCTTCTGAAACTGGCAGACAAATACACTCCGGAAAGATTGGAATACGCCTGCAAAGCGGCGTTGGAACGGATTCCCAGCCCACGTTATAAAAACATCCGTCTAATCCTTGAATCCGGTAATGATAAGGGTGCGGACTCGTCAAACCAATCTTTTAAGTCCATATATGACGAAAGCTATGCTCTGGTTCGCGGAGCATCTTACTACGGAGGTGGCCGCCATGAAAAATGATACATTGAAAAAGTTAAAGGCCATGAGGCTGCCTGCGCTTGCGGAAGCTTATCAGAAACAGATCGATCAGGAAGACGAATACAGCTCCATGTCCTTCCATGAACGTCTCATGCTACTGGTTGATGCGGAATATGATTCCCGGCATAACAACAATATCAAAAAATTAATCAAGAATGCAAAGTTTTCTGATGCTTCCGCGTTTCTTGGAAACATTGATTATCTGCCAGACCGACATCTGAACCGGGATCTGCTGGAATGCTTGGCGGATAATGACTACATCCGCCAGGGACTGAATGTCATCCTGATTGGAGCCACAGGTTCTGGCAAAAGTTTTATCGCTAATGCACTGGGAGTCAATGCCTGCCAGTCCGGATACAAGACCAGGTATATCCGTCTGCCGGAATTGTTCAGCGAGCTGGAAGCAGCAAGGATACGGGGGAAATATCATCAAGTGATGAAACAGTTTCAAAAGCTCCCTCTTATGATCCTTGACGAATTTCTCTTGATTCCTACATCCGATCAGGAACAAAGGGATCTGCTGGAACTAATGGAATACCGCTGTGGTCAGGCATCCACTATCTTCTGCTCCCAATTCATGCCAGAAGGTTGGCACGAAAGACTGGGTGGCAGTGCCCTCGCCGATTCCATCCTGGACCGTATCATACCATCTGCATATACCATGCGGATTGATGGAGACGTTTCTATGCGCCAAAGAAAACGGATGATCAAGGATTAAAGCTTTCTACCGGGAGCCACGACCCAGGTCATGGCTCCCGCCATCAGACAGTTGGCTCTCTATAAC
>DXXQ01000045.1 GCA_019416265.1 Clostridiales bacterium
CTATTGTATAATTGTTACATAGAGGAATGCTGTAAAAAAGGGAAAAATATACAATGAGCACAATGACGGCACAGCGTCATGAAATTGATAAAACATATCAAGGAGGGAACTGAATGTTAGACCAGTCTTACTACAAGAAAACAGATGAGATTATCGAGCACTACGGACGGAAGCCGGCTTCGCTGATCCCCATCATGCAGGACATTCAGGCAGAGTATCGTTATCTGCCGGGAGAGCTTCTTACCTATGTGGCAGCCGAAATCGGCGTGACAGAGGCGAAGGCTTACAGTGTAGCTACATTTTATGAGAACTTTTCTTTTGAGCCGAAGGGCAAATATGTGATCAAGGTCTGTGACGGAACAGCCTGTCATGTAAGAAAGTCTCAGCCTGTAAAGGATGCCCTGATGAAGGAGCTTGGATTGAGCAGCAAGAAGCATACAACGGATGATATGCTTTTTACCGTTGATACGGTTTCCTGTCTCGGAGCCTGCGGACTTGCGCCGACCCTGATGGTAAACGACGATGTTTATCCGAAGATGACACCCGAAAAAGTGATCGAGCTGATTGAGAGATTGAGAGGTGAAAATGCATGAGTATTACCTGTAAAGATGATTTATTAAAGAAACAGGCAGAGGTGAAGGAACATATTTCTTCTTATACCTGCCGTGTTCTCGTCTGTTCCGGTACCGGCTGTATGGCTTCCGGCGCGCAGAAGATTTACGATGAAATGGTAAAATTATGTGAGGATCTGGACGGAGTACAGATTGAAATGCAGAAAGATCTCCCTCATCTGGGTGTGATCAAGACCGGATGTCAGGGCTTATGCGAACTGGGACCTCTTGTGCGTATTGAGCCGTACAACTATCAGTATGTACACGTTCATGTGGAGGACTGTAAAGAAATCGTTGACCGGACTGTTATCGCAGGGCAGCCTGTAGAGAGACTCTTCTACAGACAGGACGACAAAGTCTGTCCCCAGCCGGATGATATTCCTTTTTTAAATCTTCAGACAAGAATCGTTTTGGAAAACTGCGGAAAAATCGATGCGGAATCCATTGACGAATATATTGCAGTGGGCGGTTTTCAGGCTGTTGCAAAGGCGCTCTTTGACATGACGCCGGAATCTGTGATCGAGGAGATCACAAAATCCGGTTTAAGAGGAAGAGGAGGAGCAGGCTTCCCGGCCGGCAAGAAATGGGCGCAGGTAGCCCGCCAGAAAGAAAAAGTCCGCTATGTGGTCTGCAACGGTGACGAGGGTGACCCCGGTGCATTTATGGACGGTTCCGTAATGGAAGGGGATCCCTATAAGATGATCGAGGGTATGATCATTGCAGCCTATGCAGTGGGCGCAGAGAACGGATATATTTATGTACGTGCGGAATATCCTCTTTCTGTTGCAAGACTTCGTATGGCCATTAAACAGGCAGAGAAATACGGCCTTCTGGGCGACAATATCCTGGGCTCCGGCGTTAATTTCCAGTTACATATCAATCGTGGAGCAGGCGCTTTCGTCTGCGGTGAAGGTTCTGCCCTTACTGCTTCCATTGAAGGCAACCGCGGTATGCCCCGTGTAAAACCGCCCCGTACTGTTGAAAAAGGCCTTTGGGAAAAACCGACAGTATTAAATAACGTGGAAACTTATGCAAATGTTGCAAAAATCATTCTCCAGGGGGCTGACTGGTTCCGCACCATCGGAACAGAGGGAAGCCCGGGAACCAAGACCTTCTCCCTTACCGGAGCCATTGAGAATACAGGTCTTATTGAGGTGCCCATGGGAACAAACCTCCGCCACATTATTTACGATATCGGCGGCGGCTTAAAGAGCGGCGCTGCATTTAAGGGCGTTCAGATCGGCGGACCTTCCGGCGGCTGTCTCATTGAAGACCAGCTTGACAGTCCTCTTGATTTTGATTCTGTTAAGAGCCTTGACGCCATCATGGGCTCCGGCGGACTTGTTGTTATGGATGAAAATACCTGTATGGTAGAGGTTGCCCGTTTCTTCATGAACTTTACCCAGCGGGAGAGCTGCGGCAAGTGTGTTCCGTGCAGGGAGGGAACCAAGCGTATGCTTGAGATCCTGGAGCGCATTGTAGACGGCAAGGGACAGCTTTCCGACCTTGACGAGCTGGAAGAGCTTGCAAATATGGTTCAGAGCATGGCTCTGTGCGGTCTTGGAAAGAGCGCGCCTCTTCCTGTTATCAGTACGCTGAAACGCTTCCGCAAGGAATATGAAGAGCACATTGTCGACAAGAAATGCCGTGCCAAGGTTTGTACAGCTCTTCGCAAATTCCACATTAATCCGGAATTCTGTATCGGCTGCGGCAAATGTGCCAAGAACTGTCCGGCAGGTGCGATCTCCGGAAAGATCAAACATCCGTATACCATTGATAATGACCTTTGTATCAAGTGCGGTTCCTGTAAGGACAATTGTAACTTTGATGCAATTTATGTGGAAATGTAGGAGGGAGGACATATTATGGGTATTATGACGATTGACGGTAGAAAAGTTGAATTTACCGACGAAAAAAATGTCCTGACCGTGATCCGTAAGGCAGGCATCAATATACCGACACTTTGCTATCATTCCGAGGTTTCGACCTTCGGCGCATGCCGTCTGTGTACTGTGGAGGATGACAGGGGAAGAACCTTTGCCTCCTGCTCCGAAGAACCCCGTGACGGAATGGTGATTTATACAAACTCAGGACGTATCAAAAAATACAGAAAGCTGATCGTAGAGCTTCTTCTTGCAGCTCACTGCCGGGATTGTACAACCTGTGTAAAGAGCGGCGAGTGTGTGCTTCAGGAGCTGGCGCACCGGCTTGGCGTACACAACATCCGTTTTGAAAATACAAGAGAAATCCACGAGATCGACACAAGCTCTCCGGCTCTGGTGCGGGATCCCAATAAATGTATCCTCTGCGGAGACTGTGTCCGCGCTTGCGAAGAGCTTCAGGGAATCGGCGCCCTGGGATTTGCTTTCCGTGGAACAGAAGCCATGGTTATGCCTGCTTTTAATAAGAAAATTGCGGAAACCAACTGCGTCAACTGCGGCCAGTGCCGTGTATTCTGCCCGACAGGCGCGATTTCCATTAAGACTCATATGGACGAAGCCTGGGAAGCTCTGGCAGACCCCAATGTACGTGTAGTTGCTCAGATCGCTCCGGCAGTCCGTGTGGCGGTAGGAGATCACTACGGTCTTACCAAGGGCAAGAGCGTTATGGGCAAAATCGTCAATGCTCTTCACAGAATGGGATTTGACGAGGTGTACGATACAAGCTTCAGCGCAGACCTTACCATCATGGAGGAATCTGCGGAGTTCTTAAAGAGAGTGGAAAGCGGCGAGAAGCTGCCTCTTCTGACTTCCTGCTGTCCTGCATGGGTGAAATTTATTACAGACCAGTATAAGGATTACATTCCGAATCTATCCACCTGTCGTTCACCCCAGGGAATGCTTTCTGCGGTGATCAAGGAATATTTCCGCGATCCGGAACATGCACAGGGCAAAAAGACCTTTATGATTTCCATTATGCCATGTACAGCCAAGAAGGCTGAGGCGATCCGTCCGAACAGCTTTACCAGGGGAGAACAGGATACGGATATCGTGATCACCACAACAGAGCTGATCCGTATGATCGATAACTTCGGTATTGATTTCGCTTCCCTTGATCCGGAAGCCTGTGATATGCCCTTTGGCTTCGGTTCCGGCGGCGGCGTGATCTTCGGTGTTACCGGAGGTGTTACAGAGGCTGTGCTTCGCCGTCTTACAAAGGAACACACAAAGGAAGCCATGAGAGAAATCTCGGAATGCGGTGTCCGCGGCGATGACGGAATCAAGGAATTCAGCGTTCCATATAAGGGAATGGAGATAAAAATCTGCGTTGCCAGCGGTCTTGCCAATGCCCGTAAGGTTATGGACTGGGTGAAAAACGGCGAGAAGGAATATCACCTTATCGAAGTGATGGCGTGCCGCCGCGGCTGTATTATGGGCGGTGGTCAGCCCACAAGAGCCGGCGACAGAACGAAGGCAGCCCGGGCGAAGGGACTTTACAATGCGGACAATACCATGATCATTAAGAAATCGGATGAAAACCCGCTTGTTCTGGAGCTTTATGACGGCCTGCTGAAAGGTAAGGAGCATGAGCTTTTACATAACGATTTTTACTGATCTCTTAATTTACAGACGGTATAATTAAAGACCTCCTTGCATAGGGTATAATAATACATTGTGTTATTTCATACCTGTGCAAGGAGGCTTTTTTTATGGAGAATTTTCAGGTTTATCGGGATATTGAGGCGCGGACCGGCGGGGATTTTTACATAGGTGTCGTGGGACCGGTGCGGACTGGGAAGTCTACGTTTATCCGGAGATTTATGGAGCTGGCGGCATTGCCCAAAATGACGGAAAAGCAGCAGGCGGAGGTGCGCGATCAGCTTCCTTTAAGCGGAGAAGGGAAAACGATCACAACTGTGGAGCCTAAATTTATTCCCAAGGATGCGGTTCCTGTGCTGCTTGGAGGGGAACAGAAGGTCAACGTCCGCCTGATCGACTGCGTGGGATTTCTGGTAAAGGATGCTGCAGGTCATATTGAGGATGGACGGGAGAGGATGGTAAAAACGCCCTGGTTTGAAAAGGCGATCCCCTTTCACGAGGCTGCAAAAATCGGTACGGAAAAGGTGATTCAGGAACATTCCACCATTGGCCTTGTGATTACCTCAGACGGGTCTTTTGGGGAAATCCCGAGAGAAAATTTTCTGGAGGCGGAGGCTCTTGCCATTCTGGAGCTGAAGAAACAGGGGAAACCCTTCCTGGTGCTGGTGAATTCCCAGATGCCCTATAAAGAAAATGCTATGAAGGCTGCGGCTGAAATCCGGGAAAAATATGAGGTTCCCGTTTTGACTGTAAACTGCGACCAGTTAAGAAAAGAAGACATTCATCGGATTCTGGAAATGATACTTTATGAGTTTCCTGTAAGCGAGGTGCAGTTTTATATTCCGAAATGGGTGGAGATCCTTCCCATGGACCATGAGCTGAAGCAGTCCCTTCTTCTTCGGATCCGGGAAAATCTGGGGGCTTTTTCCCATATCAGGGGAATCACAAAGGAATCTGTAAAAATCAGGGATGAATATGTTCAGGACACTGTGCTGGAGGATATCAGTCTTTCCAACGGCATTGTCCGTATCCGGATCAATATCAAGGACGAATATTATTACCGGATGCTCAGCCAGATGAGCGGTATTCCCATGGAGAGTGAATACGAGCTGATCCGTACCATGAAAGAGCTGGCAAAGATGAAAGAGGAATATGTGAAGGTAAAAGACTCCCTGGCTGCTGTCCGGGGCACGGGATATGGAGTGGTTGTGCCTGAACTGGAAGAAATTGAGCTGGAAGAGCCGGCCGTGATCCGTCAGGGAAATAAATTCGGGGTAAAAATCCGGTCAAAAAGCCCGTCCATTCATATGATAAAAGCAAATATTGAGACAGAGATCGCCCCTATCGTCGGAACCCAGGAACAGGCGGAAGACCTGATCCGCTATATCGGAGAGAGCAGCCAGAGAGGGGAGAGCATCTGGGAGACGAATATTTTCGGCAAGTCCATCGAGCAGCTTGTACAGGATGGGATCCGCAGCAAGATCGCGGCGATCAGCGAGGAGAGCCAGGTGAAGCTCCAGGATACCATGCAGAAAATCGTCAATGACAGCAAGGGCGGGCTTGTGTGTATTATTATTTAGCGTGGCGCTCGTTCCATTCTCTGATGAATTCGATCTGCTCCTGGTCGGAAAGCATCTGGGATGCGGGATCATTTCCTGCCGCCAGGCAGCAGAAGAGTACAAAGGCCTGCAGGAAGGCGAAAAAAAGAAATGCAAATAACATTGGAAACCTCCTTTTAGAAAAAATTGATAAAAAAAGTATGTGCGAAAAAATGGTTTTTATACATTTTGTGGAAGAGAGATTGTTTTTTGGAGAAATAGTTGGTATAATGTCCGTTGTATAAAAAATGACATATGAGGTGACCTATGAAAACAACGGAATTTAAAGTACATTCTATTTATTCAAAGGAAGACATTCAGCAGATGCAGAAGGTGGTAAACCGTAAAATGCGCACCATCGGTCTGTCTGTTTCTGTGGTGGTTTTTATTCTCTATCTTGCCGTGCTGGTCTGGGAGTGGAATGAAAACGGGAAGACTTCTTCCCTGTTTACATCTGTTTCAGGGAATGTTCTGAATCTGATCCTTCTGGGAGGACTGATCGCAGGAATCGTTGTTCTGGCAGTTCTGCCGCGCATACAGGCAAAAAGGATCCTGAAAGATCTTCCGGGCGGCGTTTTGAAAGCCAACTACTATTTTTATGAAAAGACATTTGAATACGGATGGGGAAATCATTTCACAAGTACCGGATATGTGGAAATCCAGGAATTTCTGAATCTGGAAAAAACATTCTATATCAAGGCAAGAGACGTTTCCTACTGGATCAAGAAAGAAGATTTTGAAGTGGGAAATGCAGAAGACTTCCTGAAATTTATGGAAGGAAAAGTGAAGTGTAAAATTAAGTAATGTTCAGGGGGGAGAAAATCCCCCCTTTTATAATGTCATCAGGAAATTTAAAGAGCCTGCCGGGTTTTCCGTTCCTTTTTCGAGAAGGGAGATCAGCCCCCGGATGGTTTCCTCGATCTCTTCGGGAGAGGCGGGGGAAAGACGGTTATCCAGCTTCACGGAAAGTACGATCAGTACGATTTCCGCAAGGGCGGCGGGATAATCGAATTTAATATCGCCGCTTTCTATGCCCTGCTTGATGATTTCCGTGAGAACGGGCTTCATCTCGCAGATGATGTGCTGCATATATTTCTGATGGAGCATGGCTGTTTCCGGAGAGTCGGTTTCTCCCGGTTCCTCTGAACAGGTACGGAATTCCGAGGAAGAGTTCCTGCAGGCAAGAAAAATCATTGCCATTCGGATGAAAGGGGAGATCTCCGGCTGTTTCGCCAGATTCTTGGCTGTTTCCAGGGGTTTTTCATAATTTCTTTTTACAAGGGCGGCAAGCATGGCGTCCTTGGAGGGAAAATAATAATAGATACTTCCTTTTCCTACGCCGGCAGCCTGGGCTATCTCGCTTACGGAGACAGACTGTATATTTTTGGTCTGCAATAAAGCCTGAAGCGCGTCCAGAATAAGATTATATTTCTGCAGGTTTGGCATTTCGATCGCCTTTCTATTTAAAATATCTTAAGTATTCTACCACAATGAAACATAACTGGTAAATTTTAGTATAGCATAGATACCGCAAAAGGGGCAACTGGAAAATATACACAGACATCGCCTCTTTTTTTGTTGGAATTTTAGGAAAGACTACGAGTTGACCGCTGGTCGAAAAAATGCTAAGGTATAAATGCAAACAATCGACCGGCGGTCGAAAAATAAAATTATAGAAAAACAGAGGTGGGGTCAGTATGACATACGCAGACATTTTTTCGGAGATTAAAACACAGTTTATGGATGTAGATGTGAGCGATATCCGGGAGCATCTGGCATATCAGTTTAATATTGTCGGAGAAGGAGAGGGAATCTTTTACGTGGAGGTCAAAGAGGGAAAGCTTTATGTGGAACCTTATGAATATTTTGACAGAGACGCCATGTTTATCTGCAAGGCAGATACTCTGCTAAAGATCGCAGAGGGAAAACTGGACCCTGTTCTGGCATTTACCATGCAGAAGCTGAGAGTCGAGGGAGACCTGGGCAAGGCATTGAGATTCAAGGAGCTTATTGAGAGCAGAGGGAAAAATTAATCGGCTGTCTGCCCTTGGGAAAACAGATGGGGCAGAGAATTGGGAGTAATACATGATGAACAGGAAATTGAGCAAAGCTGCAGCTGCGGTTCTGGGACTTCTGGCAGTCTCGGAGGCTGGAAGCGCCGCTTACTTTTACAGGAGAACAATGAAGAGAAACAAGGTAAAAGTGGAGCGGACAGTAAAGATGGCAGGAACGGACTGGAGCCGTTATATGGAACTGATCGGAGAGAGGAAGGCATACATGATGGCGCAGCCTCATGAGGATGTGTATGTGACATCCTTTGACGGACTGAAGCTTCACGGGACGTACTTTCCCGGAAAGGAACCGAAAACCGTGATCTGTTTCCACGGCTATACCAGCGAGGGACTGAAGGATTACATCGGACTTTCTGATTATTATATGAAAAACGGGTTTGGCATGCTTCTTGTTGATGAGCGGGCCCATGGGAAAAGCGAGGGCGAATATATCGGCTTCGGCTGCCTGGACAGATGGGATGCCCGTACATGGATCGACTGGGTGATCGAACATACTTCAAAAGAGGAACAGATTCTGCTCCACGGGATTTCCATGGGAGGGGCTACTGTTCTGATGACAAGCAGTCTCAAGCTGCCTTCCCAGGTTCGGGGAGTGGTGTCAGACTGCGGCTTTACCTCTCCCAAGGAGGTGTTCAGTCATGTGCTGAACAGTATGTATCATCTGCCGGCGTTTCCGCTGATCCAGATCTCGGATTTTGTGAATAAGAGAAAAGCAGGCTACGGACTGGATGAATGTAATGCGGCAAGAGAAGTGCGGAATGCACAGGTGCCCATTCTTCTGATCCACGGAGACGGGGATCATTTCGTGCCCTGCAGGATGTGCGAGGAAATTTACAGAAACTGTGCGCCCGGCACAAAGAAGCTGATTGTAAAAGGAGCCAGCCATGCGGAATGTTATTATAAGGATATGGAAGCTTATGAAAATGCCCTGGATGACTTTATTAGAGGAGTGATCAAATGATGAAAAAGAGAAAAGGATATCCTGTATATCCCCTTACTGCAGCACAGAAATTTCATTTCTTTTACCTTGATTTCTGCCCGAATAAGGCTGTGGTAAATATCGGAACAAGTCTTACCATTGGAACGGACATTGACTGGAACGTACTCAAAGACTCTGTTTATAAAGCATATGAGCGCTGCGATTCCATGCGTCTTCGTTTTGCCCGGGATAAAGAGGGAACCTGGTACCAGTATGTGGTGGACAGAGAAGAGCGGGATATTGAATTTGTTGATTTTACGGGAAAAACAATGGAAGAGGCGGAAAAAATCATGCGGGGCTGGACTGCGGTTCCCTTTAAGCGCCAGGATTCTCCCATGAACCGTATTGTAATGATCAAAACCCCGGATGGCTACAGCGGGATTTACTTTCTGGCAGACCATACCACAATGGACGCACAGTCGCTGATCTGCTTCCTGAAAGATGTTATTGAAATTTACTGCAGCACTTTATTTGAAGAGGTGCCTTTCCCCAAAGATATGGCATCCTATATCGAACAGCTTGAAAAAGACCTTGCATACGAGAAGGGAAGCAAGGCTCATGCAAGGGATGAGGAATATTTCAAAAAACTGATCGAAGAGTCTGAGCCGATTTTTAACGGCATTTTGGGGCCGCAGCTTCTGGAGGCAGAGAGGGCGCGCACAGGAAATCCCAATTTAAGAGCGGCAGTCAATGTGTCGGATTCTGTGGAGTCTGAGCTGGATATTTTCCATCTGGAGGAGGAGCCTACGAAACGGCTGATGAAGTTCTGTGAAACATATCATGTATCTCTTGCCACCCTTCTTCTGATGGGGCTTCGGACTTATTTCCAGAAGATGAACGGCAATGACGATGTATCCATCAACACAGCCATTGCAAGGCGGGCGACTCTGAAAGAGAAAAAGTCCGGCGGTACAAGAATCCATTCCTTCCCGTTCCGGACGATCATTTCCAGGGATAAAACCTTCCTCCAGGGAATTTACCAGATCAGGGACGGACAAAATGAGCTCTTCCGCCATGCAAATTATGACCCTGTGGCATATTTTGCCCGGAGAGGCAGCCTGTATCCACATTCAGGGGGACAGACCTATGAGCCCATGTCCCTTACCTATCAGCCGATGACTCTGAAGGATCAGGGGCTGAGCAAAATCGGGGATATTAAGTATAAGACGAAATGGTATCCCAACGGGGCTACCACCCAGGGAATGTATCTGACGGTAATGCACCGTCCGGAGGACAATGGCCTTGATTTTAACTTTGAGCATCAGGTGAAGGCAGTGAGCCGTGAGGAACTGGAATACTTATATTATTATCTCTGCAAGATTATGTTCAAGGGAATCGAAAACCCGAATCTGAGCATTGATGAGATTATTAAATTGATCTGATAACAGATTTCAAAAAAGAAGGAGAAGTACCATGTTTGAAAAATTAGCAGAAATGATCAGTAACTATGTAGAGGTTGAGGCCTGTGACGTAAAACCGGAATCCCGTTTTATGGAGGATCTGGGATTTACTTCCTTTGACTTTATGAGTATGCTGGGCGAAATGGAAGATGAGTTTGACATTGAGATCGACCAGAATGAGATCGCAGATATCCGCACAGTGGGCGAGGCTGTGGAATATCTGGAAAAGCTTGGGGAATAACAGGGAGATTAAGAAAGAGTAGAGGGAAAAAAGAATGATTCTTTGCAGCACAATCCGGGAGATTTTGGTAAACGCGGCAGAAAAATTCGGCCATGAGCCGGCGATCCGCTATAAGGTGAGCAAAAATGAAGTGGAGGACAAAACCTATCAGGAGTTAAAGGAAGACAGCGAAAGCTTTTCCAATGTTCTGAAAGGATTAGGGGAGCTGGGACACCACATTGCAGTGATCGGAATGACCTCCTATCCGTGGATGGTTACTTATCTTGGAACTGTAAACAGCGGAAGCGTGGCAGTGCCTCTTGACGTATCCCTTCCTGTAGAGGAGGCCTGTGAACTGATTGACAGAGGAGATGTGACAGTGCTTGTGATCGATGAGGTCCGTAAGGATCTCATGGCTGTGGTAAAGGAGCGCTGTCCGAAGCTGAAATACCTGATTTCCATGCAAAAAGAACAAAGTGAGGAAGGAATCCTGTCTTTTTCACAGCTTTTAAAGGAAAATCAGGGATGCTTTGACGCTGCGCCTGAGGCAGATTCTCTCTGTACCATCATGTTTACTTCAGGAACAACAGGGAAAAGTAAGGGGGTAATGCTGACTCACAGAAATCTGGCGGAAAATGCCACATGTCTGGATATGAAAATCCCGGAAAGGGGAACGATCCTTTCCGTTCTTCCTGTTCACCATGCCTACTGCCTGACAATGGACTTTTTAAAGGGCTTTACCCTGGGAACGACAATCTGCATCAACGATTCCCTGCTTCGCGTTGCAAAAAATATGAAGCTGTTTCAGCCGGATATGATTCTCATGGTTCCGCTGATGATCGAAACCATGGCAAAGAAGCTTGACGAGGTTAATAATCTTCCTGCGGAAATCGTGCGTAAAGAAGTTTTCGGTGAAAAGCTCCATACGATCTGCAGCGGCGGCGCTTATCTGAATCCTGCACTGATCGACCTTTTTGAGAAATATGGAATTACCATCCAGCAGGGGTACGGAATGACAGAATGTTCCCCTGTTATCAGCACAAATGTAAGCTGGAATATCCGAAAGGACTCCGTAGGTCAGCTTGTTCCCAACTGTGAGGCAAAGACAGTGGACGGAGAACTTTGGGTACGGGGAAGCAGCGTTATGATGGGCTACTATCAGATGCCGGAAGAAAACGGGGAAACTCTGGTTGACGGCTGGCTGAGAACCGGGGATCTGGGATATGTGGATGAGGAGAATTTCGTTTATCTGACAGGAAGAAAGAAAAATCTCATCATTACCAAAAACGGAGAAAATGTTTCTCCGGAAGAACTGGAAAATAAAATCGGAGAGAACCGCCTTGTTCAGGAAATTCTATGCCGGGAAAGAGAAGGTGTGATTGAGGCTGAGATTTTCCCTGATTATGAGTATGTAAAAAAACAGGAGATCACAGATGTCAGGGAGGCTCTCCAGAAGGTGATCGACGCCTACAACAAGACGGCGGCTCCTCACAAAAAGGTTTACAGGCTGAAGATCAGGGAGACGGAATTTGTGAAAACGCCTTCAAAGAAGATCAAGAGATTTTGATATTTCGAAAAAACCTCTTGCAATCCCCATCTACCTATAGTATAATCATCAATGTTGTAAAAAACGATGGTCCTCTGTTGCATTGACAGGCATTAAGAACATCCAGATAAGATAGGAGAATATAAAATGAACGAAATTATCAGAAACATTGAAGCAGCTCAGTTAAAAGCTGAAGTACCGCAGTTCAACGTAGGTGACACAGTAAGAGTACACGCTCTCATCAAAGAGGGTAACCGTGAGAGAATCCAGATTTTCGAAGGTACTGTACTTAAGAAACAGGGTGGAAGCACAAGAGCTACTTTCACAGTAAGAAAGAACTCTAACGGCGTTGGCGTTGAGAAAACATGGCCGCTCCACTCCCCACATGTATCTAAAGTAGAAGTTATCCGTTATGGTAAAGTTCGCCGTGCGAAACTGAACTACTTAAGAGACCGCGTAGGTAAAGCAGCTAAGGTTAAAGAGCTCG
The DNA here is from genome assembly GCA_019416265.1 of Clostridiales bacterium. Classification (GTDB taxonomy): domain Bacteria; phylum Bacillota; class Clostridia; order Lachnospirales; family Lachnospiraceae; genus Blautia_A. Next base: position 12,453 of record DXXQ01000045.1, read on the forward strand.
TTAAATAATTTCATGATTTAAAAGAGAAGGGACAATAACTTGGGTATTGTCCCTCTTTTTCCATTATTTGGAGGATCTATGAAAAAAGACTGGAAAGAAAATAAGAAGCTCCAGGATGCGAAAGAGAAGCTGGAGAATAAAAAAGTACGGAACATTCTGATGTGGGTGTTTGAAATTACGGCAACCCTTGTCATTGCTGCCATGGTGGCGATCATTATGTTTCAGTCTGTGACCATGCAGGAAAGTTCCATGGAGCCTACCTTATCGGTGGGTGATAAATATTTCATGAACCGTATGGCGTACAAGGTATCTTCCCCGAAGCGAGGAGATATCATTGTGTTTAAAACAAATGCCAGCGACGATGCGGCGCTTCATATCCGAAGAGTGATCGGCCTTCCGGGGGAAACCATCCAGATCGCAAACGGAAGGATCCTGATCGACGGAGAGACTTATAAGGAAGGCAGGGATTTTCCTGCCATCAGCAATGCCGGACAGGCTTCGAATCCGATTTCTCTGGAAAGCGGAGAATATTTTGTCCTTGGGGACAACAGAAATAACAGCGAGGACAGCAGGCACGGAGATATCGGAATTGTGAAGAAGCGTTACATAACAGGAAAACTGTGGTTTACAATTTTCCCTGTAAAAAAGATAGGATTTTTGTAAAAGATAAAATTTCTGAAAGGTTAGGTAAACTATGAACGTACAGTGGTACCCAGGTCATATGACCAAGGCAAAGAGACAGATGCAGGAAGACATCAAGCTTATCGACCTGATCATTGAGCTTGTAGATGCCCGTGTGCCTCTTTCCAGCAGAAACCCGGATATCGATGAACTGGGCAAAAATAAATCCCGTCTGATCATCTTGAATAAGTCGGATCTCGCAGATGACAGACAGAATGAAAAATGGAAGAAGTTTTTTGAAGAGAAGGGCTTCTTTGTGGTAAAAATAGACTCCCGAAGCAAGGCCGGTATGAAGGCGATCCACAACGTGATCCAGGAGGCCTGCAAAGAGAAGATCGAGAGAGACAGAAAACGCGGTATTAAAAACCGTCCGATCCGCGCCATGGTAGTGGGGATCCCCAATGTGGGCAAATCCACCTTTATCAACAGCTTTGCGGGAAGAGCCTGTGCCAAAACAGGAAACAAGCCGGGAGTGACAAAGGGGAAACAGTGGATCCGCCTGAATAAAGGGGTGGAGCTTCTGGATACTCCGGGAATCCTCTGGCCGAAATTTGAAGATCAGCAGGTGGGAATGCGCCTTGCCTTTGTCGGCTCCATTAAGGACGATATTTTGAATATGGAAGAGCTTGCCCTGGAGCTGATCGAATATCTGAGAACAAATTATCAGGGACTGTTAGCCGGCCGTTATCAGATCTCGGAGGAAGGAACTGCCGTTTCCGTTCTGGAAGAAATCGCCAGAGTCAGAGGCTGTCTCAAAAAGGGTGAGGAGCTTGATTATGCAAAGGCTTCTGCGCTTTTGTTTGACGAATTCCGTTCCGGAAAGATCGGACATATTACGCTTGAGTGGGTACCGGCAGAAGAGAAGGAATAACGAATGAATACTATCAGTGAGATCAAGGCCGAGTTTGCCGCTGCAGATATCAGCGGTTACCCGGCTTTCTGTGAAAAATACAAGGATGATAAAAGAAGCGGGGTTCAAAAGCTGATTCAGCAGTGCCATAAGAAAGAGGAGGCTCTGGAGGCGGAGAAGCAGCGCACAGAGGCCATGAAGGCATATGAACGCAAATATGAGCATCTGGGATATCTCTGCGGCATTGACGAGGTGGGAAGAGGCCCTCTTGCAGGCCCTGTGGTGGCCTGTGCAGTGATTCTGCCCAGGGATTGTCAGATCCTCTATCTCAACGATTCCAAGAAGCTTACTGCGGCGAAGCGGGAGGAGCTCTACCAGGTGATCATGAAAGAGGCTGTAGCGGTAGGCATTGGCATGAGGGGGCCGGGAAGGATTGATGAGATCAATATTCTTCAGGCCACTTATGAGGCAATGAGGGATGCTGTGGCTGATCTAAAGGTGACGCCTCAGCTTCTGTTAAACGATGCAGTGAACATTCCGGGGATCACCATTCCCCAGGTGCCGATCATTAAGGGTGACGCCAAAAGCGTTTCCATTGCTGCAGCGAGTATTGTGGCAAAGGTGACAAGGGATAGAATGATGGAGGAGTATGACAGGCTGATGCCGGAGTATGATTTTGCCTCCAACAAGGGATACGGCTCCCAGACACATATTGAGGCTTTAAAGAAATACGGCCCCACCCCGATCCACAGGGCAAGCTTTATCAAAAAATATATCTGAGACGTTTGGCTGAGAGAAAGCGGAAGAAAAATACAAAAGATACCCACACCAAAGGAAAGAGAAGGATATCTTTGAAAGAAAATAAACGTGCTGTCGGAAAACTGTATGAGGAGAAGGCGGCTGCCTATTTAAAGGATCAGGGGCTCAGGATTATTCAGAGGAATTACCGGGTAAGAACAGGAGAGATTGATCTGATCGCACAGGACGGGGAGTATCTCGTTTTCGTGGAGGTGAAATACAGAAGCACAGGGAAATCAGGCTGTGCGCTCTGTGCAGTGGACGCCGCCAAGCAGCGCTCCATCAGCCGGACGGCTGTGTATTACTTAACCACCGCAGGAAAAGAAGGGGACATTCCCTGCCGTTTCGATGTGGTGGGGTTCGACGGAGAACAGGTGCAGTGGGTCAAAAATGCCTTTGACTACTGCTGGTAAGGAAAAACAACAGTTTTTTTGTCTGCTGCGCCGGACGCAGCGGGATGGGAGGAAAAATGGAAATCAAATGGTTCAGCGAGAAGCTGGAAAAAATGAAGGTTCATGAGAGAGCGGGGGTTACGTTTCTCACCTACCCTGCTTTTGATAACATGCCGGAAATTGTACATGGCTTCAGTACCCGTCTGGGCGGTGTAAGCCAGGGGATGTATTCCTCCATGAATTTAAGCTTTACCAGAGGAGACAAGGAGGAGGCGGTGAGAGAAAATTACCGAAGGATTGCCGCCGCCGTAGGCTTTTCACCGGAGGATATCGTCACCTCGGATCAGACTCATACAGCCAATGTCCGTGTGATCACGGAGGAGGACAGAGGAAATGGCATTACGAAGCCCCGTCCCTATCAGGATGTGGACGGGATGATCACCAATGTGCCGGGGCTTGTTCTTGCCACCTTTTATGCAGACTGTGTTCCCCTCTATTTTGTGGATCCTGTACATAAGGCCGTCGGCCTTTCCCATTCCGGATGGAGAGGCACTGTGGCAAAAATCGGCCGTGTGACCATAGAAAAAATGTCACGGGAATACGGCACAAGGCCGGAGGAGCTTTATGTGGCTGTGGGCCCCTCAATTTGCCGGGACTGTTACGAAGTCAGCGAGGATGTGACCGAAGAATTTAAAAAAGCGTTTCCAAAGGAGAGCTGGGACAGGCTTTTTTATGAAAAAGGGAACGGAAAATATCAGCTGGATCTGTGGGAGGCCAATCGTCAGATCTTCCTGGAGGCGGGAGTGGAAGAGGGGCATATTTCCATGCCCAATATCTGTACCTGCTGCAATCCGGAATTTTTGTTTTCCCACAGGGCTTCCAAAGGAAAGAGGGGAAATCTCGGCGCTTTTCTCGGGATTCGAAAAAAATAAGAAAAAGGTAAACACAAGATTAAAAAAGCTTCCGGAGCTGCAAGGTTCCGGAAGCTTTTTGCATAAAGATTATTCTTCGTTGTTGTTGATGCGTCTCATGAGATCCATGATCTTTTCGTTGCTGGAACGAACTTTCTCAACAGAAACGTCATGGTTGATGATGTCAATGATACTTGCCAGGTATTTGCTCATGTTTGCCTCGATATAATATGGCTTGGTGAGCAGCTCAGGCAGGCGGTAGTTCAGGTTGGTTGTGATCACATAGTCTAACCAGCCTTTCTGGTAGTATTCGTCAAATTTATCCAGGCCGTCTGTGAAAAGACCGTAGGTGGTGCAGACAAATACGCGTCTTGCTTTGCGGGCTTTTAACTGTTTGGCAACGTCCAGCATACTTCCGCCGGAGGAAATCATATCGTCGATAATCACTACATCCTTGCCCTCAACAGAATCTCCCAGGAATTCGTGAGCGACGATGGGGTTTTTGCCGTTGACAATGGTGGAGTAGTCGCGGCGTTTGTAGAACATACCCATATCAACTCCGAGGATGTTGGAGAAGTATACAGCTCTGGACATTGCGCCTTCGTCAGGGCTGATGATCATCAGATGCTCGTTGTCTGCCTTCAGATCCGGAACGTTCTTTACAAGGGCTTTCAGGAACTGATAGGTAGGGAAGAAGTTGTCGAAGCCTTTCAGAGGAACGGCATTCTGTACACGGGGGTCATGAGCATCAAAGGTAATGATGTTTGCAACACCCATGTCGCTTAACTCCTTCAGAGCGATGGCGCAGTCAAGAGACTCTCTCTTTGTACGTCTGTGCTGACGGCCTTCGTAAAGGAATGGCATGATTACGTTGATACGATGAGCCTTTCCTGTAGCGGCAGAGATGATTCTCTTTAAGTCCTGGAAGTGGTTGTCTGGTGACATGTGGTTTTCGTGACCGCATACAGAATAAGTCTGGCTGTAGTTGGTAACGTCTACCATAATATATAAGTCAGTACCGCGGACGGATTCTTTAATGTAGCCCTTGCCTTCGCCGGTTCCAAAACGCGGACACTCACATTCTACAAGGAATGAATCCTCAACATAACCCTGTGGGATGATGCTGAGAGTTTTTTTGCAAAGAAGCTCACGGCGGAAGCGGACAAGCTTCTTATCAACTTCTTCAGCAAGCTCACGGCAGCCTGCAAGAGCTGCAATGCGAATTGGGGCAACTGGCATAGATTTCTCAAGTAATTCTATGTTTGGCATATTATTCCTCCTGAGTAGTTTGAATTTAATTGAATACTGTGTAAGTAAAAATTAACATACCTATTACATTTATAACATTTCACCCAATTTCAGTCAAGGAATTTATTGATTTTTTCCATGAAATCAGGAAAAATCTGCCTCTTTTATTTCAATAAATAAATGTTTTGAACTCATGTCATAAATTTTTGAGAACGAAAAAAAACGGCTATATCGGGTTATATATAGTCGCTTTTGGCACAGGTTTGTATGTTCAGGTGCGGAGGTATCCCATACAAACTGCTATAACAAGTGACTTAATACGGATGTTCCTGTACTGCTACTCTGTATTTTAACAAAAAAATCTGGGAAAACAAGCCGCCGGGGGGGATTTGAAAAAATAAAAACAAGAAAATTAAAAAAGTATCCCCCGGGGAGGCTTGCGTAAAGATCTGTATCTGTTAAAATATAAACAAGCACAAAGAACTGTGCGTCATGTACTCTGATAATACAGCGAAACCTCCACATATCCTTCGATGGTATTTAGAGTGCAGGTTAAAAATCCCATTTCTGTTCTTTCTATTATGGCATGGGAGCAAAAGAAAGAGCAGAGCAATACCTTTCGAAAAAGACAGTTATAGACCGCGCTATAACTGCCTTTTTTTATGTTCGCCGTAAGCGCACATAATAAGAAGAAACTTCCTGCCATTGTGCCGGGAGTTTTTCTTTGTTAAATTTTTTGTTGTATTTTTTTTGTAAAGTTGGTATGATAAACGAGAAATAGTATCCCATATGGTTTATACGGATTCACCCACAAGGATTCGGATTTACATAATAAACATAATGTATTTGATTTTTGAATGGAGCAATCATTAAATGAAGAAAAAATCACATGTAATTTCCAGAGTGCTCCCCGGCGGGATTGGGGAAGAGCTGGAATTGAAACCGGGCGACATACTGGTTTCGATTAACGGACAGCCCATAGAGGATGTGTTTGATTACCGTTATCTGATGAATGACGAATATGTAGAACTTCTTATAAAAAAAACCAATGGCGAAGAATGGGAGCTTGAGGTAGAGAAAGAATATGAGGATGATCTGGGGTTGGAGTTTGAGAACAGTTTAATGGATGAATACCGTTCCTGCTCCAACCACTGCATGTTCTGTTTTATTGACCAGATGCCCCCGAATATGAGGGAGACTCTGTATTTTAAAGATGACGATTCCAGACTTTCTTTTTTGCAGGGGAATTATGTGACCCTGACAAATATGAGCGATTATGACCTGGAGCGAATCATCCGTTTTCACCTGTCTCCGATTAATGTGTCTTTCCAGACCATGAATCCGCAGCTTCGCTGTGAAATGCTTCACAACCGTTTCGCAGGGGACGCGCTGAAAAAGGTGGACCGTCTTTATGAAGGCGGCGTGACTATGAACGGTCAGATTGTACTGTGCAGGGGCGTTAATGACAAAGAGGAACTGGAATACAGTCTGGAGAAACTCAGCGTTTATGCGCCTGTACTTCAGAGCGTTTCCATCGTACCGGTCGGGCTTACAAAATTCCGTGACGGACTTTACCCATTGGAGTCTTTTACAAAAGAAGATGCGGAAGCTCTGCTGGCTCAGGTTCACCGGTGGCAGGAAAAAATGATGAAAGAGTACGGGATTCATTTTGTCCATGCTTCGGATGAATGGTACATTCTGGCAGGACAGGAGTTGCCGGAAGAAGAGCGTTATGACGGGTATCTTCAGCTGGAAAACGGCGTGGGTATGCTTCGCCTTTTGCAGACGGAGATCCAGGACAGTCTTGAAACGGTGACAGGCGACCACAGGGAAATCCATTTGTCAGCCGCAACCGGTAAACTGGCAGCGCCTTTTATCCGGAGATTTTTGTCCCTGATAGGAGAGAAATTCCCAAATCTGGATGCCCAGGTATATGAAATCGAGAACCGTTTCTTCGGTGAAAAGATTACGGTGTCCGGTCTTATTACCGGCAAAGACTTAAAAGAACAGCTCAAAGGGCAGAAGCTCGGTGAAAAGCTTCTTCTCCCCTGCAATATGCTGAGGAGCGGCGAGGATGTCTTTCTGGACGATGTGACAGTGGAGGAGCTTGCCGGGGAGCTGGGCGTTGAAATTGTAATTGTAGATGAGAGCGGGGAAGACTTTGTGAAAAGTGTTTTGAATCCCCCTGACCATAAAAAAGTAAAAAGGAGACAAATTTATGAGCAAACCAGTAGTTGCAATTGTGGGCAGACCGAATGTAGGTAAGTCTACATTGTTTAATGCGCTTGCCGGCGAAAAAATATCTATTGTCAAAGATACGCCGGGAGTTACCAGAGACAGGATTTACGCAGACGTATCCTGGCTGGATAAAACCTTTACCATGATCGATACAGGCGGTATTGAGCCGGACAGCAGTGATATCATTCTTTCCCAGATGAGAGAACAGGCACAGATCGCCATTGATACTGCAGACGTTATTGTCTTTATCACAGACGTTCATCAGGGACTTGTGGATTCAGATTCCAAGGTTGCAGATATGCTCAGACGAAGCGGCAAACCGGTTGTACTTGTTGTAAATAAAGTGGACAGTGTCCAGAAGTTTATGATGGATGTCTATGAGTTCTACAATCTGGGAATCGGCGAGCCCATCGCTATTTCCGCGGCAAACCGCATGGGACTGGGAGATATGCTTGACGAAGTAGTGAAGCATTTCCCGGAGGACGCAGGAGAAGACGAGGACGATGATATCCCGAGAATCGCCATTGTAGGTAAGCCTAACGTAGGGAAATCCTCCCTTGTAAACAAGCTTCTGGGAGAGGATCGTGTCATTGTATCCGATATTGCTGGAACTACGAGAGATGCGGTTGATACCAGAGTGACCTGGCAGGGAAGGGATTATATCTTTATCGATACTGCAGGTCTTCGCCGCAAGGGAAAGGTTAAAGAGGAGATTGAACGCTACAGCGTGATCCGTACTGTGACAGCAGTAGAACGTGCAGATCTTGTTATCGTCATGATCGACGCGTCGGAAGGCGTAACGGAACAGGATGCGAAGATTGCCGGAATTGCCCATGAAAGGGGTAAGGGCGTGATCATTGCCGTAAACAAATGGGATGCCATTGAAAAAAATGACAAGACCATTTACAGACATACGGAGAAAATCCGAAATGTCCTGGCTTATATGCCATATGCGGAGCTTGTTTTCATTTCCGCGAAAACAGGACTTCGTATTCCGAAAATGTTTGAGACGATCGACGCGGTGATTGAGAATCAGACGCTTCGTGTTCAGACCGGCGTTCTGAACGAGATTCTTTCCGAGGCAGTTGCCATGCAGCAGCCGCCGTCTGACAAGGGCAAACGTCTGAAAATCTTCTATATGACGCAGGTAGCGGTAAAACCGCCTACATTTGTAATATTTGTTAATGATAAAGAACTGATGCATTTCTCATATGTGAGATATATTGAGAATAAGGTTCGTGAGGCATTCGGCTTCAGAGGAACTTCGCTGAAGTTCATAATTCGTGAACGAGGGGAAAAGGAATAAGAAATGGAACGATTGATTTGTGTGGCGATCGGATATGCCTGCGGGCTGTTCCAGACCGCTTATCTGATCGGTAAAGTGTATCACACAGACATGCGGAAACATGGAAGCGGAAATCTTGGCTCTACCAACGTAATGCGTACCTTGGGGAAAAAAGCAGGAGCGCTGAATCTTCTCGGCGACTGTCTCAAATGCGTAGTTGCAATCCTGATAGCCAGAGCTCTTTATGGAAGGACACAGGCAGATATCCTGCCTCTTCTGAGCCTTTATGCAGCTGCCGGATGCGTTCTTGGCCACAATTTTCCGTTTTATCTGAAATTTAAAGGGGGAAAGGGGATTGCGGCTTCGGTCGGCCTTCTTCTCGCCTTTGATATCAGGATTTTCGCAATATGCGCAGTTGTGTTTTTTGGTCTGTTTTTTACAACACATTATGTGTCTTTGTGTTCTGTCAGCGCCTATGTTACAGCATTGATCTGTATGATCGTTCTGGGACAGATGGGGGCTTACGGCATGGATCTGAATCACAGGATGGAGCTTTATGTGCTTATGGCGGCGCTTACCATCCTTGCGATTTATCGCCACAGCGCAAACATAAAACGGCTTCTGGATGGAACGGAGAATAAGATCTATCTCAGCCGGAAACAAAAATAAAGAAATATGAGGTGAAGGATATGGCAAAAATCAGTGTATTAGGTGCAGGAAGCTGGGGAACCGCATTGGCATTGCTCCTCCACAAGAACGGACATGAAGTTCTTCTCTGGTCTGCTCTTGAAGACGAGGTAAAGATGCTTCGGGAAAAAAGAGAGCATGAGCATAAGCTGCCTGGAGTGAAGATTCCGGAGGATATAGAGATCACAACTGATTTAAAAAAGAGTCTGGAAGCGCCGGATGTGGCAGTCCTTGCAGTTCCGTCTCCGTTTACAAGAAGTACCTCAAAGCAGATGGCTCCCTATGTGCGGGAAGGTCAGATTATTGTGAACGTGGCAAAGGGCGTGGAAGAGAATACGCTTATGACCCTCAGCGAGATCATTGAACAGGAAATCCCTGCTGCAGAGGTGGCTGTACTTTCCGGTCCGAGCCATGCGGAAGAGGTGGGAAGAGGCATTCCCACTACCTGTGTGGTAAGTTCCCATAAAAGAGCAACTGCAGAATATCTTCAGGGGATTTTCATGAGCCCTGTTTTCCGTGTGTACACAACTCCGGATATTCTCGGTGTAGAACTTGGCGCGGCCCTTAAAAACGTAATTGCGCTCGCTGCAGGCACAGCAGACGGTCTGGGCTACGGGGACAATACAAAGGCAGCGCTGATCACGAGAGGAATGTCTGAGATCGCCCGCCTTGGGGTGAAAATGAATGCAAAAGCCGAAACCTTCTACGGATTGTCCGGCATCGGCGATCTTATTGTAACCTGTGCCAGCGTACACAGCCGTAACCGCAAAGCCGGTTATCTGATCGGAAAGGGCTACAGTATGGAAGAAGCCATGAAAGAAGTACAGATGGTGGTAGAGGGAGTATATTCCGCAAAGGCTGCCAGGGGACTTGCGGAAAAATACGGAGTGGAGATGCCTATCATCAATGAAGTGAACAAGGTCCTTTTCGAAGGAAAGGATGCCTCCGAAGCAGTGAAGGATCTGATGCTACGTGACAAAAAGGTGGAAACACCCATGCTTCCGTGGGAAGAATAAAAGTCAGGGAAAGCAAAAATAAAAAGCTGCCCGGAACCGCTGATAAAAACAGACGGTTTCGGACAGCTTTTTTTTAATCCGCGGCCGGGATAAAAGTCTTTGAAAAGCGAAGCTGCAGAAGTGATCAGAAGATCACATCTCTTAAATCCTCCGGCACATGGGAGCTGTGATAGTCCTCATTTAAAGTGTCCAGGATATCCATGTCTTCCTGCTCGATGGTGAAATCAAAAATATTTCCGTTGCTTGCGATCCTTTCCGGATTGGAGGATTTCGGGATCACGGAGATTCCCTTCTGAACAGCCCAGCGAAGACCGATCTGTGCAGGCGTTCTTCCGTATTTCGTGCCAAGGACGCACATGACGTCATTGTCAAGATAGGCTCCTCTTGCAAGAGGGGCATAGGCCTGTACCTGGATTCCCCGGTCCTGGCAGTATTCGATCAGCTCTTTGGGATAGCACAGGGGGTGGCATTCGATCTGATTGACGGCAGGAACCACATCCGATACCTTGGCCAGCTCTTCCAGATGACGGATCTCAAAATTGCTTACTCCGATGGAAAGGGCACGGCCGGATTTCTGGATTGCCTCCAGCTCTTTCCAGGTGCTCAGGTAACAGCCGGGAACCGGCCAGTGTACCAGATAGAGATCCACATAGTCCAGCTTCAGCCGCTCCAGACTTCTGTCGAAGGCGCCCTGAATATCTCCCAGGCGCTGGGCTGTATTCCAGACCTTGGTGGTAATAAATAAATCCTTCCGGGGTACGCTGCATCGCGCAATGCCGCGTCCTACATTCTCTTCGTTCTTATAAACAGAAGCTGTATCGATCAGACGGTAGCCTGCATCCACTGCAGAGATCACCGCATTTTCAGCCTCGTTATCACCGGTTGCTTTATATACGCCCAGCCCTAAAAGGGGCATTTCTCTGTCGTTATTCAGAAAAACGGTATTGTTCAATGTAATTCCTCCTCGATATAACTTTCCTTTAAGCTTTCTGCTACCTCTGAGAGTATAGCATAAAAATGTGAAAGAATTACATCAAATATGTTACAAATTTTCTACAGTGATGTGGTAACAAAATAACGAGATAGTTAAATCATTGACAAACCTTGTGAAAACGGCTGTTTTATTGACCGGGAAAACATAATCTTTTAGTAAGTTTTTATGCCAAATGCCTTGCTAATCCATGCGAAACGTTGTATAATGAC
>DXXQ01000046.1 GCA_019416265.1 Clostridiales bacterium
CTCAAGATGAGATATCCCATTCTTAGGAAGTAAGACCCCTTGAAGACGACGAGGTAGATAGGGCAGAGGTGGAAGTGCAGTAATGTACGGAGCTGACTGTTACTAATAGGTCGAGGGCTTGACCAAGAAGCTAGGTTAAAAGAATTCTCAAGGATGTTGCATGTATGTAGTTTTAAAGGTATAACCTTTAAAAATGGCCCAGTGGCTCAGTTGGTTAGAGCGCCGCCCTGTCACGGCGGAGGTCGAGAGTTCGAGTCTCTTCTGGGTCGTTAGCAATAAGCTAACGAGTTTAGTAAATTGCATATAGTATGGGGTCTTAGCTCAGCTGGGAGAGCATCTGCCTTACAAGCAGAGGGTCATAGGTTCGAGCCCTATAGGCCCCATCAAAAATCTGGATGGGTTCCCGAGTGGCCAAAGGGGGCAGACTGTAAATCTGTTGGCAACGCCTTCGAAGGTTCGAATCCTTCTCCATCCACTTAACAAAGTTTTCTTTGTTAAGCCGATGTGGCTCAATTGGCAGAGCAGCTGATTTGTAATCAGCAGGTTATCGGTTCGAGTCCGATCATCGGCTTTTAAAACAAAATTATTAACGCGGGGTGGAGCAGTCTGGAAGCTCGTCGGGCTCATAACCCGAAGGTCATAGGTTCAAATCCTATTCCCGCTATCTTGCCCAGATAGCTCAGTTGGTAGAGCAGTGGACTGAAAATCCTCGTGTCGCTGGTTCGATTCCGGCTCTGGGCATTACTTCTGAGAAAAAATAAAAATCAGAAGTGAAAATAAAATATGGAGCATTAGCTCAGTCGGTAGAGCACTTGACTTTTAATCAAGTTGTCCGGGGTTCGAATCCCCGATGCTTCACTGAATGCCAGTAGATGAAATATCTGCTGGTTTTTTTATTTATTCAGTTCTATAACTCCGATTTCTGCATAAGATATAATAACCCTGATTAGCAGTGGGAAGTGCGCAGTTCCAGTTGCTGGACAGGCTTAAAAGTGCAGAAACGGAGGTTTTTTATGAGAAAGTTAAAGGATTATATGAAACTTATATTTACCGCAGTTCTGTGTTTTTTCATGAATCTTGTACCCGGAAAAGCAAAGGGAAGCAAAGTGAAAGTCAGAGAGAAATCCGGGGAATATGGAAATCTTATCGCCGTTACAGAAAAAAATGGTCTAAGAGAAACGAATGAAGCCTGTACAGAGAAAGATAGAAGAATGGCCGATCAGATGGCTGGAGTATTCTGTAGGCTTAATAAAATAAAAAGGATCTGGTTACTGAGAAAACACAGGATTTTTACGGTTCAGCCTGTAAATAAGCCGGTATATAACAATACAGGATAAAAAAGACAGCCTTTTAAAGGGCTGTCTGATTTATAAAAGTTCAGGTTAATCAAACCGGACGGTAACAGAACAAATTTCACTGTTTGTGCCTACACGCATATTTGGCCCCCAGATTCCGGCTCCCGAAGTGACGATATTATGCATCCGATAAATTCTTTTATAACCACATGAATTTTTCCACAGAAAATGCAGAAGAAAATTTCCGGGAAACATCTGGCCGTCATGGGTGTGACCACATAAATCCAGGTCAATACCTGCTTTGGCAAGAGCTTTCAATTCTTTAGGCTGGTGATCCATAACAAGAATTGGTTTTTTCTGATCCAGATCTTTTGTAAGCTGAGCTGGAGTAAGACGAGTATCTTTTAATTTTTCCGTTCTGGAAAGATCTTTTCTTCCCACAAGATAGAATTTATCATCAATTAATACAGTTTCATCATTAAGAAGGCGAATATGGGAATCACGGAGAAAATCCTCCATACGTCTGTCTGTAAGCTTCTGGGACTGATTCTTAAAGGTAAAACCGGCAAGGACAGGCTCATTTAGATCATGATTTCCCCAACAGGCATAAACGCCATATTTAGACTGAATCGATTTCAGAGCAGCGGATACCTCTTCCGGACGATAAATGGAATCGTATTCGTTATCAAACATATCACCTGCAAAACAGACAAGATCAGGATTCTGTTCATTGATTTTTTTTACAAGCTTGCGGGCATGGACAGGTCCGGCATTATAGCCAAAGTGTGTATCTGCAATAAGGACAAGTTTTAAAGAACTCATGCCTTCAATCTCTTTATCTATACTGATATCATAGGGCGTGGTGCGGAGATCCCAGGAATGAAGAACTCCGTAAACGCTTAGAAATGTAATGATCATAGTACAGACAAGCCCTGTAATGATGAAGCTGATCCGATATCCGATCCAGGATGCATGGAAAACATATTTCAGAATGATTCTTCCCAGATCGACTAAAAAAATTGTCAGCAGAATATAGAGGAAAGTCCCCAGAAAATAATTTCCCATATGTTTCAGGAACCGGTGAAGCCAATCAGGTTTCTTAATGAGGAAGCCTGTAAGAAGAGCTGTCGCAAGAATAACATATATGCCGATAAAGGAAGCACGGAATGCAAAACTTTGAAACAGATAGTTACAGGCGCCCATCCAACGGATCATCCAGCGTATAACATAAAGATTAACAAGGATATAAAGAGGGGCTAAGAACAATGCTGTCATAATAATCACTCCAATCTTTGGGAAAAAGGTGTATAGTTTACTTCTGTTGAAAGATTATTTACAATGATTATAGCGCAATTTTTTGGGGGCTGCAATGAATTATAAAAAATGGTGTCAGTCAACCAGCGGCCCGGATATTCTGTTTGAGGAATAAGTTCCCGAAATTTTGTATATACTTGACAGACAGGCAGAAAAAGCAGGTTTTGTCTATGAAGAGAAAAATTTTTCCCGGCATCACGGGGCTTCTGTGGATGTGTCTGATTCCATATCTGTGTACAATATCGGTTAATGGTGCAGAAACTGCTTTAACAAAACGAAAATTTAATGTGGAATTCATGCTGCCGGCAGCAGTGGCCTCTCAGATTTCGGATGATTATGAGCTTGAAACCATAAAAGCACAGGCTGTGATCTGCCGTTCTGAATTTTACCGAAGAAAAGAGGGGGAAGAAAAAAGAAAAATGCTTCAGGAGATTTGTGAAAAGCTTCAACCTACATATTATTTGTTTCATCTTTCTTCTTCTGTGTATGAAAAAGCGGTTTCAGATACAGAGGAAGAAGTTCTTACCCTGCAAAAAGAACTGAAGCTTTTGCCCTACCATGAAATCAGCGCCGGACAGACCAGAGATGGGGAGGAGACATTAAAAAGCGAAGAATTTAACTATTTGAAATCTGTAGACAGCAGTATGGATCGGGAGGCAGAGGACTATCTCGGAAGTACCTATGTGAAAAAAAGTCAGATGCCGGAAAACCTGAAAATCAGCAAGCGGGATCAGGCAGGATATGTGACAGAGCTTCTGGCAGATGGAAGAATAATCGAAGGAGAAGCCTTTCGCCAGGGACTCGGTCTGGCATCGTCAAACTTTACAATACAGAAAATAGGAGAGGAATTGAGATTTTTGTGTAAAGGAAAAGGGCATGGACTGGGATTTTCCCAGTATGGAGGAAATGAGCTTGTAAAAAAAGGAAGTACCTATGCAGAAATCTTGGAAATTTATTTTCCCGGAATGAAAATTACGGATATTGGAGAGCTGGAGAGTTAAAGTAAGAAGTTTTTCAAAAAAAACTGAATAGAGCCATATATTCTGGACACCCTATAGATATAAAAAACGGCAATGAAACGATAAATAGCAGAGGTGAATGGAATATGACGAACAACAGAATTATGAAAATTATTGGAAATACCGTTGGACTTGCAGCCGTGGCAGCTCTTGGAATTACGGTGTATCAGCTTGGAACAGCTCCGGTAAAGGAAGAAACCCGGGAAGAAAGGACGGAGCAGGAAGAAAAGGAAAAGAATTTCACGGTGGATGTGGGAACGCAAAAAGTTGAAGCAGATATGGAAGGGAAGGAGAACAGCCCGGAAGAGGATAACATAGAGGGAGAAGAAAGCGAGAACAGGGAAGATACGGAAGAAATGGAAGTAGAGGAAATAGAGGAAGAAGCGGAGGCAACAAATGTATCTGCACCTGTGTACAGCCTTCCGGAAATCAATTTTTCAGAGGAGACTTTGATGGAGTGGCCTGTAAACGGCAATATCCTTGTAGATTACAGTATGGATCAGACAACGTATTTCCCGACTCTTGATCAGTATCGTCTGAGCCCTGCCATTGCAGTCCAGGCTGTGGAAGGAGCGCCTGTAATGGCAGCAGTCAACGGTAAAGTCCTTTCTGTAGAACAAAGTGCCATGACAGGCACAACAGTGACCATGGAGCTGGGAAACGGATACCAGGCCATCTACGGTCAGCTTACGGATCTTCAGGTAGCAGAAGGAGAGACGATCAAAAAGGGTACTATCATCGGATATATAGGAGAGCCGACCAAGTATTACTCCAAGGAAGGCAACAACCTGTATTTCGCCATGAAACAGAATGGGGAGCCCATCGATCCGATTTTATATCTTCCATAAGTAAAACAGAGAATTCCCGGTTTGTATGAGAACCGGGAATTTTTTC
>DXXQ01000047.1 GCA_019416265.1 Clostridiales bacterium
GCTTTAGTGCGCCAGGGCAAAATCCAGGCAGGAGATGAGATCAACGCAGTTGTTCCCACCGGAAATTTCGGTAACATCCTTGCCTGCTATTATGCAAAGCAGATGGGTATCCCCTACAAAAAACTGATCTGTGCCTCCAACGAAAACCGTGTTCTTTACGATTTCTTCCGCACAGGCACCTATGACAGAAAGCGTGATTTTATCCTCACCACCTCCCCTTCTATGGATATTCTGATTTCCAGCAACCTGGAACGTCTGATCTACCGCATCGCAGGAGAGGATGCAGGCAAATGCGCAGAACTGATGCAGGCCTTAAATGCAGGAGGCGAATATACGATCACCGAAGAGATGAAAGCACAGCTTGGGGATTTCTACGGAAATTACTGCAGTGAAGAGGAAACCTCCCAGACGATCAGCTCCGTATTCAAAAACAGCAGCTATGTCATTGACTCCCATACGGCTGTCGCAGCAGGGGTATACAAAAAATATGTAAAGGATTCCGGTGATTTAACGCCTGCTGTCATTGCATCCACAGCAAGCCCTTATAAATTCACCAGATGTGTCATGGAAGCCCTGACAGGAGAGAAGGCAGAGTCAGATGATTTCGCTCTTGCAGACGCTCTTGCGAAGCTTTCCGGCGTAAAGATCCCGCGGGCAGTAGAAGAGATCCGGACTGCACCTGTTCTCCACGACAGAGTTGTAGATGCTGCCGATATGCCGGCGGCAGTGAAAGACATTTTAAAAATTTTAAAATAAAAATCACATTTTATGTTGAAAAACAACATATACTAGAGTATAATAAAAACAACTTAAGAGAGATATCCTGAAATGTACGAGGCCCCTTCTTTTTTTGAACCTACATCGACTTCAACGGGAATCCAAAATCGCAGATTGGATGTCAGGCCTCCTTTTGCAGTGGAAGACAGAAAATCTGTTGAGGACACCCACCTAGCTGCGGCTAGGCGTCAATGGGAAGGGAACGGCATTTCGGGACAACAATAGAAATGCAGGGCCTTTGATCAAAGGTCCTTTTCTTTTTCTGAGCAGACATAAGAAAATTTACGGAGGGTTTTATCATGAGTGTTACAGAAAGAAAATTTGGTGTTTTATCAACCGGAGAGAAGGTAAGAATCTTTCATCTGGAGAATAAGTCCGGTGCCTATGCGGAGGTTCTGGAATACGGAGCGATCCTTGTAAAATTATGCGTTCCGGATAAAGACGGAAAGCTGACAGACGTAGTCCTGGGCTACGATGATCTCGCATCCTATGAAGTAAACGGCTGCTTTTTCGGCGCAGTAATCGGAAGAAACGGAAACCGTATCGAAGGCGCGAAATTCTCTGTCTACGGAAAAGAGGTTCAGCTTGCACAGAATGAGAATGATAACAACCTTCACAGCGGACCAGACGGCTTTGAGAAGAAGATCTGGGATGTGGCAGAAATCAAAGAAGATAAAAACCGCATTGTTTTCACAAGAATCAGTCCTGACGGCGAAAACGGATTTCCGGGAGAATTTGATGTTTCCGTGAAATACGAATTAACTGAAGAAAACGAGCTGATCATTCATTACCAGGGTATTTGTGACGAACCTACTGTAGCAAATATGACAAATCATTCCTACTTTAATCTGGCCGGAGAAGGAAGCGGAACAATCCTCGACCAGTATCTTACCATCAATGCAGAATACTATACTCCTGTAGCAGACAGCCATTCCATTCCTACAGGGGAATACGCTCCGGTTGCGGGAACCCCTATGGATTTCAACAAGCCGAAAAAAATCGGTGCCGAGATCAATGCCGATTTCCAGCAGCTTGCTTTCACAGGAGGCTACGACCACAACTATGTGACAGACAATTACGCCAAAGGAAACAGACGTCTGATCGCCTCCGCTTACTGCGAAGAGACAGGCATTGCCATGGATGTTTCCTCTGACTGCCCCTGTGTACAGCTTTATGCAGGCAACTTCGTTGAACAGGAAAAAGGGAAAAACGGCCACATATATGACAAGCGTGACGGTTTCTGCCTTGAAACCCAGTTTGAGCCCAATGCAGTAAATGTAGAAAACTTCCATTCACCGGTTCTGGAAGAGGGCGAGCAGTATGATTCTGTAACTGCATACCGTTTTTACATAAAAGACTGATAAAATTTTTCCGGCAGAGCGCTCTTAAAAACGCTCTGGGAAATGACATTTTTTCTGACTTTTCTCATATACTTCCTAATATGAGAAAAGTCAGTTTTTTTAATGGAAAAAATATGCTGCTCTTATGGATTCTTGTCTGGGGACTGCTTCTGGACAAGTCTATGCAGCTTCATCAAATGAAAAAACCTCTTCAGACACAGCCGGAGAAAGAAGCGGTTCTGACAGAGCCCCCGACGCCTTCCCCCTCTATCCCTCCCGAAAAAGCCGAAAAAAAAGAAGAGGAAGAATCCTCGATCCGTGTTCTCCTTATGACAACGGGGTATGAGGGTTACGTCCATCAGAAGGTTTCCGGCATCTGCGGACAGGAATCTTTTTCCTATACTGCAGACAGCCCTGCTTTCCAAGAAACAGATGTAATCCGGCTTGGAGATGCTGAAACAGAAACCACACTCACCTCCATTGAACGGCAGTGCAGCGCCCCTGTCTATTTGGGAACCATGGAGATCCACAAAGGAGAAGAGGGGCTTTATCTTGTCAACGAAGTTCCTCTGGAAACCTATCTGGAGTCTGT
This sequence comes from Clostridiales bacterium, assembly GCA_019416265.1. Taxonomy (GTDB): domain Bacteria; phylum Bacillota; class Clostridia; order Lachnospirales; family Lachnospiraceae; genus Blautia_A. The sequence goes on from DXXQ01000047.1 coordinate 2,710, forward strand.
TGTTCCCAGCGAAATGCCGCCGTCCTATGAAAAAGAAGCTCTGAAAGCCCAGGCAGTCTGTGCAAGAACCTATGCCTGGAAGCATATGACAGGGAAGGGACTTGGTCTGTACGGAGCAGATGTAGATGACAGCGTCAATTATCAGGTATACGGAAATATTGAGGTGCAGCCGGCCTCCAGCCTTGCAGTTTCGGAAACCTGCAGCCAGATTCTTTGTCACAACGGTGAGCCGGTGGAGGCTTATTATTTCTCCACCTCCTCAGGCGCTACCAGCACAGATGAAATCTGGGGAGCGGAGACAGCAGCGCCTTATCTGAAAAGTGTAGAATGCCCCTTTGACAGTAATATTTCCTGGAGCAGCTGGAAAACCGCCCTTCCATGGGAAGGAATCCAGAAAAGAGCCCAGGACAAAGCAGGCTGCAGCGATGCCCTTCTGTCTGTGGAGATCCGGAGGAAATCCCCAAGCCAGGCGGCGCTGGAGCTTCAGGTCATCCTTGAAAATACCTCCTTTGCCGTGGAAGGAGAGTATAAGATCCGGGAATTTTTATCCCCGAAAGGCTGTGAGATCACTGGAAAAGACGGAAAAACCACCACAGGAGGAGCGCTTTTGCCCAGCGCCTATTTTTCCATGGAATTACGCCCCGGAGAAGAAATCCTTCTGGAAGGCAGAGGGTACGGCCACGGCGTCGGAATGAGCCAGAATGGAGCCAATGAGATGGCAAAGGAAGGCTATACCTGCCGGGAGATCCTTAACTATTTTTTCCGCGACGTGACCATTGAAAGCTGTCTGTGAGAGCTGTTCTTGTCAGGAATTCCATTTCATGGTATGATAAATGCAGTTCCGGCATGAACCGGACAGAACGGAGAAGATATGAAGAGAAAAAAAGAAAAACAGTCTGTAATCCAGCTCCTTGTGGGATTCATGGACCGTATCAGCAGTGACCACGTAAGTGCCTATGCAGCACAGGCGGCCTATTTCCTGATCCTGTCCTTCATTCCCTTTGTGCTGTTTTTGACAACCTTTATCCGATATACACCCCTGACCTATAATCTCGTCCGTGATGCGATTATCGGTTTTGTGCCGAATAATCTCCAGAGCTTTCTTCTGGGAATTCTGGGCGATGTTTATATGCGAAGCTCCGCCATTGCCCCGATCACAGCAGTGATCGCACTCTGGTCTGCTGGTAAAGGTATGCAGTCTATCACCAATGGGCTGAATACGATCTATCATGTGAAGGAAACGCGAAACTGGCTGATCACGCGGATCTATTCCGTTGTCTATACCATGCTGTTTGTGATTTCCCTTATCGTCAGCCTCACCCTCCTTGTTCTCGGAACAAGGATTCAGGCAGCCATTGCAAAGCATTTCCCCTTTATCGGGGATATTCTGGGACGGATCATCGGCGCACGTACCCTCCTTGTTTTTGCCGTGCTGTTTTTTGTATTTCTGTTTCTTTATAAGGTACTTCCAAACAGAAAAGCAACCTTTAAAAGCCAGATTCCCGGCGCCTTTATCACTGCCGTTGCCTGGTCTGTGTTTTCCTACGGGTTTTCCATCTATTTCGAGCTGGTTCCCAATTTCAGCAATATGTACGGAAACCTGGCCGCCATTATTATGGTCATGCTCTGGCTCTATGGATGCATGAATCTTGTTTTATACGGGGCAGAGACAAACGCGTACTTTGAAAAGCAGTTCCGCATGGCCCAGGCCTCTGTCAGGGAAATGATCTCCCGGGACAGGGAGACAAAAGAAGCCTCCAAAAAAGAAGATGACAAAAAAGAAATTGAATGAATTGTTACGGTTCACACAGCAACAATGATTTTTCGGCTTGACAGACGCTTTTTTTTGTGGCATGATAACTAAAGATTCATAAGTAAAAGCACAGAAGGTGTTTTTAGGGGATTATTTTCTATCAGAGAGAGGAAGTCACCGGCTGAAAGCTTCCTTAAGTTCAGATAATTCCTGAATTTCCCACCGGAGCTGCATTTCTGAAATAACAGTAGGAAATGACGTCACTGCGCGTTAAGCAGATTGAGCGCCTGTACAGACAGGAATCAGGGTGGTACCGCGGATATATGCTTCGTCCCTTTCAGGGGGACGGAGCTTTTTTTATTTCGCAAAAATCTAATACACATAAAGGAGACAAAGGAACCATGGATATGAAAGAAAAACTTCAGGAACTGGCTCAGGCTGCCAGGAAGCGGATCGATGAATCCGACAGTCTGGATGTGCTTAACGATGTGCGCATCGCTTATCTTGGAAAAAAAGGCGAGCTGACAGCCATTTTAAAAGGAATGAAGGATGTAGCTCCCCAGGATCGTCCAAAGGTCGGACAGCTTGTAAATGAGACAAGAGAAAAAATCGAGGCACTTCTGGATGAGTCCAAAATGAAACTGGAGGAGGCTGCCAGAGAAGCAAAAATGAAAGCTGAGGTTATTGACGTAACCCTTCCCGCCAAAAAATCCAGAATCGGTCACCGTCATCCAAACACCATTGCTCTGGAAGAGGTTGAGCGTATTTTCATCGGCATGGGCTATGAGGTCGTAGAAGGACCGGAGGTAGAATATGCAGATTACAACTTTACCAAACTGAACATTCCCGAGGATCATCCGGCACGAGACGAGCAGGATACTTTCTTCATTAACGATTCCATTCTTCTTCGTTCCCAGACCTCACCGGTTCAGGCCCGTACCATGGAAAAAGGAAAGCTCCCGATCCGTATGATCGCTCCGGGAAGAGTTTTCCGTTCTGATGAGGTTGACGCAACACATTCTCCTTCCTTCCATCAGATCGAGGGACTTGTTATTGACAAAAACATCACTTTCGCAGACCTGAAAGGTACTCTTCAGGAGTTTGCCCAGGAGCTTTTCGGGCCTGAGACAAAGACCAAGTTCAGACCGCATCACTTCCCGTTTACAGAGCCAAGTGCAGAGGTTGACGTTTCCTGCTTTAAATGCGGCGGAAAAGGCTGTCGTTTCTGTAAAGGCTCCGGCTGGATCGAGATCCTCGGCTGCGGTATGGTTCATCCAAATGTTCTCAGAATGTGCGGCATCGATCCGGAAGAATATACAGGCTTTGCTTTCGGCGTTGGTCTTGAGCGTATCGCACTTCTGAAATACGAAATCGACGACATGAGACTGCTTTACGAAAACGACACTCGTTTCCTGAAACAGTTCTAAATCAGGCTTGAAACAATAAATGAATTATAGAAGGGACAACAGAAAATGAACACTTCATTATCTTGGATTAAAAGATATGTGCCGGATCTCGATGTGACAGCACAGGAATATACAGACGCAATGACATTGTCCGGAACAAAGGTTGAAGGCTTCGAAAAGCTGGACGCTGATCTGGAAAACATTGTAATCGGCCAGATTACAAAAATCGAAAAACATCCTGACGCAGACAAGCTGATCATCTGCCAGGTAAATGTGGGAAAAGAAACTGTTCAGATCGTAACAGGCGCTCCCAATGTAAAAGAAGGGGACAAGGTTCCTGTAGTTCTCGACGGCGGAAGAGTCGCAGGCGGTCATGACGGAAAAATGACACCCGGCGGAATCAAAATCAAAAAAGGAAAACTCCGCGGCGTAGATTCCTTTGGTATGATGTGCTCCATTGAAGAGCTTGGCAGCACAAGAGAAATGTATCCGGAAGCTCCGGAATACGGAATCTATATTTTCCCTGAGGACGCAGTTGTAGGCGAAAGCGCCATCAAAGCCTTAGGCCTTGACGATGTGGTTTTCGAATATGAGATCACTTCCAACCGTGTAGACTGCTACGGCGTACTGGGAATTGCAAGAGAAGCGGCAGCTACATTTAACAAACAGTTCTGCCCTCCTGTTGTAGAGTGCAAAGGAAACGATGAAGATGTGGCAGATTACATCAAAGTAAAGGTGGAAGACCCTGAGCTTTGCCCGCGTTACTGTGCAAGAGTGGTAAAAAATGTTAAAATCGGCCCATCACCAAAATGGATGCAGCGCTGCCTGGCAGCAAACGGAATCCGCCCTATCAACAATCTGGTAGATATCACCAATTATGTTATGGAAGAATTCGGACAGCCGATGCACGCCTATGACCTGGATAAGATCGCAGGCAGGGAAATCGTTGTACGCCGTGCCGAAGACAACGAAAAATTCGTAACCCTCGACGGTCAGGAACGTGTTATGGACCACGATGTCCTTATGATCTGCGACGGTGAAAAGGCAGTTGGTATTGCCGGAATCATGGGTGGTGAAAACTCCATGATCACAGACGAAGTAAAAACAGTTCTTTTTGAGGCAGCCTGCTTCAACGGAACCAATATCCGTCTTTCCTCCAAGAGAATCGGTCTTCGTACAGACGCCTCCGGTAAATTCGAAAAAGGCCTTGATCCGAACAACGCTCAGGCAGCCATTGACAGAGCCTGCCAGTTAATGGAAGAGCTTGGTGCAGGAGAGGTTGTTGGCAAAATGGCAGATGTCTGCAGCGAGACAAGACAGCCATCCAGAGTACCTTTCATGCCGGAAAAGATCAACGCTCTTCTTGGAACAGACCTGACAAGCGCCGAAATGCTGGAATACCTCGAAAGAGTAGAGCTTACTTTAGATCCGGAGACAAATGAGATCGTAGCTCCTACCTTCCGTCAGGATATTAACTGTGTTGCCGATGTAGCGGAAGAGGTTGCAAGATTCTTCGGATACGACAGAATCCCTACAACTCTGCCTACCGGAGAAGCAACCACAGGTAAGCTTCCGTTTAAGCTGCGCATTGAACAGGTAGCCCGGGACATTGCCGAATACTGCGGATTTTCCGAGGGAATGACCTACTCCTTCGAAAGCCCCAAGGTATTTGATAAATTAAGACTGGCTCAGGACAGCCCGCTTCGTCAGGCGATCACCATCAGCAATCCTCTGGGCGAAGATTACAGTATCATGAGAACCACTACCTTAAACGGCATGCTCACTTCCCTTGCCACAAACTATAACAGAAGAAATAAAGACGTCCATCTCTACGAATTAGGAAACGTTTATCTTCCTCACGAGCTTCCTCTGAAAGAGCTTCCGGAAGAACGTATGCATTTCACCCTTGGAATGTACGGAAACGGAGACTTCTTCGATATGAAGGGTGTCTGTGAAGAATTCTTCGAGAAGGTGGGCATGAGAGAAAGAATCGATTATGATCCTGCCAGCGGCAAGGAATATCTCCATCCGGGCAGACAGGCCAATATGATCTATAACGGAAAAACTGTGGGCTATCTCGGCGAAGTCCATCCTCTTGTAGCAGATACTTACGGAATCGGAGATAAAGCGTATATTGCAGTAATTGACATCCTCACTGTTCTGGAATTTGCAAGCTTCAACCACAAATTCACAGGAATCGCCAAATATCCGGCTGTTACCCGTGACTTAAGCCTTGTAGTTCCAAAAGAAGTCCTTGCAGGACAGATTGAAAATGTTCTCATACAGAGAGGCGGAAAAATCCTTGAAAGCTACCAGCTTTTCGATATTTACGAGGGAAGCCAGATCAAAGACGGCTTTAAATCCATGGCTTACTCCGTTGTATTCCGTCATCACGACAAGACTCTGGAGGAAAGCGAGATTTCCGCTGCCATGAAGAAGATCCTCAATGGTCTGACAGAACTGGGAATCGAGCTCAGAAGCTGATGCTGCTCTATGTATTAAGGCATGGCGTAACCCAGTGGAACAAGCTGAAAAAGGTGCAGGGTACTGCCGATATTCCCCTTGCCCCGGAAGGGATCGACCTTGCCAGGGCAACCGGGGAGGCCTTAAAGGACGTTCCCTTTGACCTGTGCTATACAAGCCCCCTTACAAGGGCAAAGCAGACGGCCGCCTGTGTTCTGGGAAACCGGAATATTCCGGTGATCGAGGATAAACGGATTCAGGAAATCGACTTTGGCGTTTTGGAGGGAACCAGATTCAAGGATGATCAGGGAAATATCATCAGCGAGGAAATGAACACCTTCTTTCATTATCCTTCCAGATTTGTCCGCCCCCAAAAGGGTGAAAATATCCAGGATATCCTGAAGCGTACCGGAGAATTCTGGGAAGAGATCACAACGAATCCCTCCCTGGAGGATAAAACGATTCTCATTTCTTCCCACGGCTGCGCTGTGCGGGCGCTTTTACAGAACGTATACCGCGATCCCAGGCATTTCTGGCACGGATGTGTTCCCCCAAACTGCAGCATCAATCTGGTCGAAGTAAAAAACGGACAGCCGCGGTTTCTTGAGGAAGATAAGGTTTACAGATAAAAAGAAATATTATGGTAGAATAAGTCTGCGGTGAAAAACCGCAGGCTTTTTTGCTTTCAAATATGGATTAATGCTTGTTCTCCATGTAGTGTTGTGATATTATTATAAAAAAGATAAAATTATTAGACTATTCAGAAACTATGAAAAGCATGCAAATTACGAATGCGAAAAATGATTAGGAGGAGTATACATTATGAGTAAAAGAATTGCAAACGTAGTCCTGTTTCTGGCCGTAGTCGGGGCAGGGTCAGCTATGACCGTTTACGTGGGAAAAGGCGCAAAGGGAATGCTGATTTATAATTTCGCTTTCCTTGGTGTGATGGTGGCGATTTACCTGGCAGGCATGATCCTTGGCATGTTCAAGCTTAACAGCATTGCACAGGCGCTTCTGCAGGGAACAGAAGAGCTTATCGGAATCTTTAAGACCCCGGGCAGAACGAAATCCGACAACCTTTCCTATCTGGAAGGTATTTTCAGCCACAAATATCTGGATGGCAAAATGGAGAACTTTGTCACAGCCATCGGCAACAGTAAGGAAGGGATCGGGGACATTGAAGAGTACATAAGCGAGGACGAGATCGATCTTCACATTCACAAGCGGCTACTGGAAATGGTTCCGGACATCCTTACAAGCCTTGGTATCCTGGGAACCTTCGTAGGCCTTGTATGGGGTCTTAAGAATTTTGAGCCGTCGAATTATGAGCTGATGACCTCCTCAGTGGCTTCCCTGGTAGAAGGTATCAAGGTTGCCTTCCTCACCTCCATATACGGAATTTCCCTTTCCATTGTTTATACCATTGGAATGAAAAGCGAATATTCCGCAATGACGGAAAGACTCCAGGCATTTCTTGAAAAATTCCATGCCTTTGTGCTTCCCACTGCCGAGAATGAGTCAAGGAATCTTCTTCTGAGCAGCCAGAAGCTTCAGACAAAGGCAATGAAACAGATGGCGGAACAGTTTTCCGTCCAGATGGCAGACAGCTTCGAAAAGGTCATCACACCGACATTCAAAAAAATGAACGATTCTCTGGATGTTCTGGTAGGTTCCGTAACCAGATGTCAGAAGGACGCCATCCAGGATATTGTCGACACCTTCCTGGAGCAGATGAACCAGTCCTTCAGCATGGAGTTCAGAAACTTTAACGAAGCCCTGGAGCAGCTGAAAAAAGCCCAGAAAGAAAACACGGATTATACCTCAGCGCTTTACAAATCCATGAGTCAGCAGCTTGGCGAATCCTACATCAGACAGGATAAAGCCATGAAAGATCTTGTTGCCGAGCTTGGAACAAACCAGAGCCGGTATATGTCTGCTGTCACAAAGATCACTCAGGAAAATCAGGAAATCCAGAAGATGCAGCAGCAGGATTACCAGCGTATTTCCGAATATCTGAAAGAAGCAGAAAAGTCTTCCGCAAAATTCTGGGTTGCATGTAACCAGACAATGCAGAAATATGTGGAAACAGCAGCAGCCAGCATGGAGAAGGCTTCCGCTACCAGCCAGGCCAGCGGAGATCTTTTAAAGGCAAACAAACGCGTTGTCGAAGAGTTCAACGTAAAAATGCAGGAGTTTGTGGAATATCAGCGCCTGTCCTATAAAACCATGGATCAGGTACGCAGACTTCTTACAGAAGTCACGGCTGAAAAAGACAATGGCCAGATCCGATTCACCACAGGGGATTCCAAAGAGAACACAACAGACTCTCTGGAAAAGGTTCTGGAAGAGCAGAGTGCACGGCAGGAAGCCCTTCTGGAAGAAATGTCCCGAAACATCAGAGACCTCTCAAAAGCAGCACAGAAAAATAAATTCAGTTTTTTCAAATAACAGAAAAAGGAGAAAACTATGCGCAGAAAGAAAAAATCGGAGGAAGGCGGATTTAACGTCTGGCGTTCCTACTCTGATATGATGGCAGGCGTGCTGCTTCTTTTCGTACTGATCATGTGTGTAACACTTTTCCAGGCTCAGAAAAGCTACGACGAGAGCATCAAGGAGCGGGACGAAAAAATTGCCCTGCAGGAAGAGTATACAGCCGAGATCCTTGCCCAGCAGACTTCCCTGGATGAGAAAAACAGCCAGCTGAAGACCCAGGACGAAAAGCTTGAGGAGCAAAAGCTCCTTCTTGCAGAGCTTGCAGCACAATTGAAGGAACAGGAAAAACAGCTTGGGGTGCAGCAGACAGCACTGGATGAAAAAACAGCACTTCTCGCAGACCAGCAGCAGAAAATCGATAAAATCATCGGTGTGAAGGCAGAGGTTGTGGAATCCCTCCGCCAGGAATTTGCAAAAAATAATGTAAACGTTGATATTGACGCAAAGACCGGAGCTCTGACTCTTGAGGCAAGCGTTCTGTTTGACTACGATGCAGCAGAACTTACAGACGAAGGAAAAAAGGCTTTGAAAAATATCCTTCCCATTTACTGCAGTGTGCTTCTGGAGAAATCACATAAGCCCTATCTTGCAGAGATCATTATCGACGGATATACCGATACCGACGGAGACTATTATTACAATCTGGAGTTATCCCAGAAACGTTCCCTGGCTGTTGCAGAATATCTGACTGACATCCAGGACGAATTCCTTTCCGATGAGGAGATTGCCTCCCTGGAGCAGTACCTTACTGTAAACGGTCATTCCAAGGCGAACCCGATCATGGATTCCGAGGGCAATGTAGATAAGGATGCTTCCAGACGAGTAGAGATCAAGTTCCGTCTTAAGGATGATGAAATGATCGACGAGCTTAACAAGATCATGACCTCTGACGAGCAGGAGAGTAAGAAGGAAACCTCCGACACAAAAGAAAATCAAAAAAGTTCCGAAACAAAAAGCACTGAAAAAGCCAAAACAGAGTAAAAAAAACATAACCGGTAATTTTTTTCATTACACAAACGGGCGTTGGAAAGATTTGTCTTCCCAACGCCCATTATTTTTGTGTTCCCGAAACCGGTGGTGCCCCCGGAAGGAATTCTGCATCAATTCAATTTTTTGAGAGCATCTTCCGAGACAATCCTGTTGCGGACGCACAGGAAGATTATGGCTGCCGTAAGCGCCGCTGTGATATCGGAGATGGGCTCTGAATAATAAATACCAATGACACCGAAGAATTTCGGCAGAACAATTGCAAGAGGAATCAGAAGGAACACTTTTCGCAGCAAGGCAAGAAAGAGGGAAATCTTTGCCTGTCCAAGCCCCATAAAAGTTGTCTGGCATCCCATCTGAATTCCAAACATCCAGATTCCCGACATAAAAATCGGCATTACCTTTCCCACCAGAGCAATCAGCTCGCTGTCGGAAGTGAAAATTCCTCCCAGAAGTGTGGGAAATGTCATGGCAAATATACAGCACAGCGTAGCCACCGCAAAGGATAACCCGATGGTAAGCTTATAGGTCTTCTTTACTCTGTCAAATTTGCGGGCGCCAAAGTTGAAGCTGATAATCGGCTGGACTCCCTGGGTAAAGCCCTGGATCGGTATGACAAAGAGCTGCATCACACTTTGCAGAATCGTCATGGAACCAACATACAGATCGCCGCCGTAGGACTGAAGTCCCCTGTTCAGCACAATATTAATTGCACTCTCGGTTGCCTGCATGATAAAAGGAGAAATTCCAAGAGCCATAACATTTTTAATAACATGGATATCCGGCCGGAGCATAGGAAGCTTTATTCTGACCACAGATTTCTCTGACAGAAGGAAACGCACAACCCAGGCCGCACTGCACGCCTGGGAAATGATGGTGGCAAGAGCAGCTCCCCTGACTTCCATATGTAAACCAAAAATAAAAATCGGATCAAGGACAATATTGATGAC
>DXXQ01000048.1 GCA_019416265.1 Clostridiales bacterium
CTGTACATCCTCCAGAACTATTTGATTTATGAACACTATAATACCCATCTTTCATTACATGATTACAAATAGCAAATGTTTGCTCATCTACAGAAACAGGTATCTGTATTCCTTCGTTACTTATAAATAATTCATCAGCTATACTAAAATCATAATTTTTACTATCTTGCACATATGAAAATGAACTCTTTTCTCCCCAATTAGATACTTCAACCCCCTCTTTATTTATTGAATCAAACGGCTCATACGCAAATATCGTACTCGCACTCGCCACCATCGTCACCAATGCAACAACAACAGCAACTCCCTTTTTCATTAACTCTTTCTTTTTCATCATGTAGTCAATCCTCCTTCTCATCAGATTCTCCGAACCTGACAGATTATTTCTCCATACCATAGATACGGACTCATCTGCTGTGGATAATTCAATCAACAGCCTGGCATACCTTTTCTTCTCCTCACCGGTGCATCCTGTTACTGCTGCTTCGTCGCAGATGTACTCTGCCGTCATTCTGTAAAGAAGCAATAACAGTATCGCTGCCGGATTAAACCAATGCAAACATATTACAACAATACAAAGCAGTTTGATGAGACTGTCATGGTTTCTCCTGTGCTGGTTTTCATGTCTGTAACACATTTCAAAGCAGGGATGGCCAAGACTGTCTTCCGGGACAATGATGGACTGTTTGATGAACCCAACTGTATAGGGTGTCCGTATCCTGCGGTTGGTCAGTACCTCCACTGTTTCTTCACGCAGTTTCACTGACACCGGCTTCGAATCCGCCAACAGCTTTCTGATATCCATCCTGTACTTCACAATCTGATAAACTGCAAACAGAACAACAAGGCATAGCCAGACTCCAAGAAGAACAGCCAGCCATCTGGGAACCCACAAAGAATCACCTGAGGAAAAGCTCCCCTTTACCTCTACAACCTTTTCAAAGTCCTGTCGGATTTCCCGCTCTGTCGACCGTTTCAACACAGGTATGGTCCATTTCGGCAGCACATGCTTCACCAGCTGAAATGGGAACAGATAAAAAACCATTCCCAGCAGCAACAATTTCCTTCCCAAACGGAAATTATATGCTTGTCTCTGAAAGATCCACATCATCAGACACACTAGGACAGGAATTGTTCCCGCTACTGACATACAAATATATAACATTTTTACAAATCCTCCAAGTAAGATAACAGCCTGTCCCTTTCTTCCGGCGTTAAATGTCTTTCTTCTGCCAGAGTATTTACCAGAGTCAGAATCTGTGCCTCGCTTGGAATGTAAAAATCTCCGCCTCTCTCCTGCATTGTTTCCGCTGTTTCCTCCGCTTCCTCCGTTTCCATCTCTTCTTCCCCCACCCTTGCTTTCTCGCTCAATCTAAGCGTAACAAGAAAAAAGAAGGTAAATCCCGACGGAAGCAGAATTGATATGCCCAGAGCGCCAACTACATACCTGCCGATGTCCCCTCTGCCTATGGGCGCCCCACAGATCAGAGATACAAACAGGATAACAGCCAGCAGAACTGTAAAGATCATCATCGCAGCAGCAAATAGTTTCCGCTTCATATCCGTCTCCTCTTTCGTATGGAATGTTTACTTTTATATTTTACCACTCTAACACAAAAATGTAAATACAAGGATTGTATTCCTCCCTCCAAAAACTTCTTGTTCCCTTCCCCGCTTCCGGGTTTATAGCAGCAAAAAACCGCCAAAACCATAAAATAATCAGGTTCTGGCGGCTTTTTAAGTGGACCTGGCGGGAATTGGACCCATACGCCTGTCTAAAACCTTAATAAAACACTCATTTTTTTCCTCTCAAAATCAAAAGTAATCAAGAAGTACATGTGTGAATACTTTTAACTTCAATACCAGCTTATTTACACTTATATCTCATACAGTGTGATATACTTCTTGCATGTACTCTTCCAGATTCATTCTGGAAAACAAGCTCTGTCAAAGAACCGCCTTTCATTATCATAGACGAATCTTATTTACAAGCTTTTTCTCACAGTCTCAGTCAAGACTCTAACAACAGCATTTTAAAGTTTTTCAATCCAAATAACTTAAAAGATTTTAAAGAACATTTGAAATATTAAATTCTATTTTCCACACCAAGTACTTTAATTAAGGCTTCTTGTAAAACTCTTGACACGTTCACTCCAGAGTGTTCTGCTTCATAGTTTAGCCAACTAGGCAATGTAACATTACGTCTAATGGTTTTTGTATCAATTTTTCTTCTGTATTCTGTAGAATCAATATCAATTAAAGATGTTATAGTTTTTCCTTCATTTGCAAAAATTCCGTTTTCAATAGAGATGTTTGATATTTTTGATGGTTCTGGAATCGTTTCTCCCATATCTTCCATAGACACGCACTTTACTTCTATTGCGTCCCTTGCCATTTGAATTGCATCATTAAAATTTTGTCCCTGTGTAAGAATTTCTAAGTCTGGAACTTCAATCAAAATTGTTCCATCAGTGGTTTCTGTGAATAAAACCGGAAATACTCCTTTCATAATATTTTCCTCCAATTAATATTTATTTATGTATGTTTAAGAGGTATTCGGGGATTATAGTAATCCCCGTCTCTTTAGTACTACATTAGCTAGTTTTTCGTTAATTTCTTTATGCCGCGGCACAGTCTCCGTCTCGGTTCCATTTTCCGTAATTCTAATATAAACATCATGGTTACTTCCATGTCGTTCAAAAACAAAACCGCCATCTGTAAGTTTTTTAACGAATATCTTATTTTTCATCTTATGTTTATCATCC
>DXXQ01000049.1 GCA_019416265.1 Clostridiales bacterium
GATGTGTATAAGAGACAGAAAAGTGTCTGGTTGTAAATTTTGGCCTGTGAGTATGGTCCGATCGCTGCCGGGGCTTTTTCTGTGAATACTGTTTTAATCATGCTTGAATTCCTTCTTTCTTTTCTTTTTTGATTGTTTTAATAATATAGGTGCTGAGCAAGAATCCGCAGACACCAAATGCTGCCATTAAAAGGAAGATAATGCGGTAACCGCCGAGTCCTTCGAATTTGTCAAGGATATTTCCGTAAACAGCGTACATAAATGCGCCCGGAAGGTATCCGATAAAGGAACCGATGGACATTGCGGAACCTGTGATCTCGCGAGGAACCTGGATTTCGTCCATAGATGCGAAGTAGATCGCGCGCATACTGAAGACGAAAGCACTGATACATAAAGTAATGGTCATTCCGATTACGATTCCCATGCTCTGGTGAGGCAGGAATGCGAATACAGCAAGTATCGCAGTAACGATCACAAAGCAGATCTTCATATATTTGGTAGCGGAGTGAAGAACCTTGTCTGTGATATAACCGCCGACAGGTCCGCCGACCATTTTCAGTCCGTACTGGTTGATGATACCGTATACGCCTACGAGGGCTGCCGGGAGAGCATAAGCTTCTTCCAGAAACGGGATAAAGTAGGTAAGACCGCAGTATACGGAGTAAGCAAAAAAGATATTAAAGGATACCAGCCAGATCTTTTTGTTTTTCAGAGCGCTGATAACACCGTCAAATTCGCCGGATTTTTTCGTTGTACCGTCAGCACTGACAGTAACTTTTTTCTGTACCGGTTCATCCGGCTCCAGAAGGAAGAAAGTGATGATTCCGATCACGCCCGGAACGATCGAGTAAAACAGGATAGCTGCGCGAAGACCGGCTGCCGTACTTCCCATTGCTGAGAAAATACCAAGAGCACAGAAAGCAACGATGGTATCCATCAGACCGCGGCCTGCTTCCATGATTCCAAACATACGACCCTGCTCATCTTCGTTTCCGAGAAGACGGACAGTTTTCAGCATGGTGGGCCAGTATAGCATATCCGCGCATACTGCCAGGAGACAGTAGATCAACAGGAATATGGGGTAAGAGGGGAAAGTGGAAAGCCACAATCCGCAGGCACATATTCCGAAAAGAGATGCCGGGATCATGATTTTTTTGGAAATCTTGTCAGTCAGATAGATGGAGGCAAGAAAACCGAAGGTGGAAATCAGTCCGGCGATACTCATTGCAGTACCGATCTGTGTATGGGAAAGTCCCATAAAGGTCTGCATCGGCACGTAGAAGGCATCCTTCAGGAAACCAAGTTTGTAGATGGTTCCGGCACCAAACATAAGAGCACCGAAGGATACCCATTTTTTGTCTAATTTTTTTCTTGACTGTGTAGACATAATGAAATCTCCTTAAAATGATTTTTAAGAACAGGTTTTACATGAATCCATTATAATTGCATAAATGTGCAATGTCAAGCGTTTCTGTGCGAATTTGTGGCATAAAATGACAATATGCCAAAAAGAATGTGCAATTATGTGCGTAACATTGCGTTTGTGTGCGAAAAACCCGAAAAAAATATTGAAATGCACACAAAGATGTAGTATAATGAATACAACAAGAACAGGTTTGCAACACTAAAAGGAGAAGTAAATGCTATCAGAACAGAGACAACAGGAAATTATCAACATATTGGAAGCAGAAGGAAGTGTGAAAACCTCCGTACTATGTAAAAAGTTTTCGGCATCGAGAGAGACTATCCGCAGAGATTTGGAAAGTCTGGAAGAGAGAAAGCTGGTCCGGAGAATTCACGGCGGAGCAATGAGGGTGGAGCATGAATATGAAACGCCTTCGTTTTATGCATCTTTCGAGCAGAGAATGAAATCACATTCCCGTGAGAAAGAAGCGGTTGCTTTGGAAGCTGCTCAATATGTGGAAGACGGTCAGGCGATCGTCCTGGATTCCGGGACGACAGCCCTTGAACTTGCAAGAGTGCTGAAAAAAAGGAATTTTTGTTCTCTGACAGTAGTAACAAATTCTCTTCCTATAATAAGTGAACTTGCAGACACAGAAGGTATCACCCTTGTACTGACCGGAGGCGTATATCGACCGGAGGAGAAGGCGCTTACTTCTGATCTCGCAACGCTGATTTTTTCTAAAATAAATATTGATACTCTTTTTTTGACAACAAGCGGAGTTTCCGTGGAACGCGGCGTTACTTATCAGAGAATTGATGAGATCGTGGTGCAGAATAAGATGATGGAAGCATCGGAAAAAACAGTGGTAATCGCGGACGGATCCAAAATCGGGGACAACTCTATGGTGAAAATGTGCGGAATCGGAAAGGTATCCATGATCATTACCGATTCCAAGGCGGATACAGAACAGGTAGAACGCCTGCGCTCAGCCGGAGTGCCTGTTGTCATTGCAAAGGAAAGAAGGGAGAATTCACATGAGCTGTGAAGTACAGGAGAAAAATAAAAAACCAAGCGTACTGCTGGTGTCAGTAGATGCATTAAAACCGGAGTTTGTTTTTGAACAGGAACGACTGGGTGTGAAGCTGCCGAATATCACGAAGTATTTTAAAGAAGGCGGAAGAACGGCAAGAGAAGGTATGAAAAGTGTTTTCCCGACATTTACCTATCCCTGTCATCAGAGTATGATCACCGGAACAAATCCGAAAACACATGGAATTGTCAACAACGGTATTTTTGATCCCACTGGAGAACATATGGGAGCATGGCATTGGTTTGCAAATAATAAAGTAAAGACTCTCTGGGAGGCGGCGAAAGAAAACGGCTACTGCTCTGCAAGCGTTGCATTTCCAACCTCAGTAGGCGCGAAGGGAGATTACATCGCGCCGGAATTCTGGTGGGATGGATCAGAAATTGACAGCTTATTTATTGATGCGGTGGCTAAACCTCAGGGAATTATCCTGGAAATGGAAAAAGAGATCGGACGTTACGCGGGAGGTCTGGATCTGTCTGATGAGGGAGACGCGCAGAGAGGCAAAGCGGCTCTGTGGATGTTGAAAAACAGACTGGCGCAGTCTGAAAAACCGTTTTTCATGTCCGCATATTTTGCAAGTTTTGACGAGAGCGCTCACCAGAACGGTGTTTACAGCAAAGAGGCAGCTGCAAGTCTGGAAAAAATTGACGCTATGCTGGGTGAGCTGTTCCAGGCGGCAGAGGAGATTGCCGGTGAAAATCTTGTGATCTGCGTCGTATCTGACCACGGTTCTCTCGATAACACGCATAATATTTCTCCAAACGTTCTTCTCCACAAAGCGGGTCTGATCGAAGTGGAGGGAGACGGAAGTGTTGTAAGCTGGAAGGCGTTCAGCCAGAGAGCAGGTGGAACAGCAGAAATCCGTCTTGCAGATCCGGAGGATAAGGAAGCTGCAGAAGCTCTTGCGAAAGTGATGGAGCAGTTAAAAGAGGATAAAGAGAGTGGTATTCTGGAGGTTCTGACAGGCGAAGAAGCCCGGGCGCGCGGCGGTTTCCCGGAAGCGGCTTATGTACTTGTTTCCCAGAAAGGTTACGAACTCAGAGACGATGTGATCGGAGCTTACTGCCGTACAAGACTGACGCAGAAGGCGCAGCACGGATACAGTGAAGAATTTCCGGAGATGAGAGCTTCTTTCATGCTTTACGGCAAAGGAATCGAAAAAGGCAATGTGGAAAATGTGCGCCTGATTGACGTAGCGCCGACACTTGCCGGTATCATGGGATTCGAACTGCCGGATGCAGAAGGAAGAGATGTATTGAAATAAATGGAGGATATTGTGGGCGCGTTAGAACAGTTCTTTGGAAAAATAGCGGGGTTTTTGTGGGATGACTGGCTGCTGGTAGCGCTTCTTGGGCTGGGAATCCTGTATACGGTAATGACCGGATTTGTTCAGATCAGATGCTTTCCGCTGGTGATAAAAAACTTTATACAAAGCGTCAAAAGCAGAAATGAAGTGAAATCTGACGGGAAATGCTCTTCCTACCAGGCGCTGTGCACAGCCATTGCAAGCTGTGTGGGAAGCGGAAATATCGTAGGAGTATCTACGGCAATCCTGGCAGGCGGTCCGGGCGCGGTTTTCTGGATGTGGGTAGCTGCGTTCTTTGGAATGGCTACCAAGTTCGGAGAGATCATCCTGGGAATCTGTTATCATGGCGAGGATGAAAAGAAGCAGATCATCGGAGGACCAATGTATTATATCTCCCATGGACTGAAGGCGAAATGGGTAGGGGCGCTGGTTGCGGTACTCCTGTTCATTCAGAATGCGGGGGCGACCCTGATCCAGTCCAACACCATCTCAGGTGTGGTTTCCGACGGTTTTCATGTTCCGGCGCTTTTGACAGGAGTTGTTCTGGCGGTGCTGATGTCCCTGATCATCCGTGGCGGTTTTAAAAATCTGGTTCATGTAGCGGAAAAAATTGTTCCAGTAATGGCAAGCTTATATGTTGCCGGAGGACTGGTGGTCCTTCTGATAAATGCAGGAGAAGTTCCGGAAATGCTTCAGTCCATCTTTACCAGCGCCTTTTCTATGAAAGCAGGCGTGGGAGCTCTGGCAGGTATTTCCATGAGAGAAGCCATGCGCTTCGGTGTTGCCCGGGGTCTTTACTCCAACGAGGCGGGAGAGGGTTCCGCAGCAGTTCTCCATTCCGCGGCAGAGGTGGATCATCCGGTCCGCCAGGGACTTTACGGAATCGTGGAAGTGTTTATTGATACGATCATCATCTGCAGCACCACAGGTTTTGCCGTGCTGGTAACAGGTGTGAATCAGACTCATGCAAATGCATCCACCCTGGCAGCAGCAGCCTTTGGCTCTGTTTTCCCTTTCATGAAATATGTAATCTATATCAGTTTGATTCTGTTCGCGTCTACGTCGATCATGAGTCAGTGGTATTTTGGTCATGTGAGCCTGACATACCTGAAACGTCCTCAGTGGGCGAAAATTTATAAATTAGTATTTCCTTTCATCATTCTTTTGGGAAGTATGAGCAGTATTAGTCTTGTGTGGTCCATTCAGGACTGCGCGCTGGGATTTTTGATCATTCCCAATATTCTGGCGCTGATCATCCTGTCGCCGGAAGTGCGGGCGCGGACAAAGGAATTTTTGGACCCCCGAAATGGATATGTAGAGAAAAAGAAAAAAAATAAATAAGGAGTATCAAAAATGAAAGCAGAATTACAGAATTTTATCAATACAATTCCGGCTGTTGCAGATGCGGCTGAACTGAAAGAAACATTCTGGTTTAATGATAAAAAAGTACCTGAAGCGCAGCAGAATATCAAAGAGGTAAATCCGGAGCAGATCGAGGATGCAAGCAAACGTCTGGTTCGCTTTGCACCATACCTGAAAAAAGTATTTCCGGAGCTTCAGGAGACAAACGGAATCATCGAGTCTGAATTAAAAGAGATTCCGGCTATGAAAGAACTGCTCGACCGCGATTACAATGCGGATATCCAGGGCAGACTGTATCTGAAAATGGACAGCGATCTTCCAGTATCCGGTTCTGTTAAGGCAAGAGGCGGTATTTATGAAGTTCTGAAACACGCAGAGGAGCTGGCTCTGGAGGCAGGTATGCTGAAAGAAACAGACGATTACAGTATTCTGGCTGATCCGGAATTTGTAGAATTTTTCGGCAAACATACCGTTCAGGTTGGAAGTACAGGAAACCTTGGTATGAGTATCGGTATCATGAGCGCGAAACTCGGATTCCATGTAATCGTTCATATGTCCGCAGATGCAAAGCAGTGGAAAAAAGATCTTCTCAGAAGCCGCGGCGTAGAGGTTATCGAGTATGAAGACGATTACTGCGCAGCAGTGGAACAGGGAAGAAAGAATTCCGACAACGACCCGATGAGCTATTTCGTTGACGATGAAAACTCCCAGAACCTGTTTATGGGTTATGCGGTAGCAGGTGAAAGACTGAAAAAACAGATTGAGGAGAAAGGAATCGCAGTAGATGAAGACCATCCTCTGTTTGTATACATTCCATGTGGAATCGGCGGAGCGCCGGGCGGTGTAACTTACGGTATCAAGCAGATTTACGGCGATCATGTACATTGCTTCTTTACAGAGCCTACTCATGCATGCTGTATGATGCTTGGAATGGCAACAGGACTTCATGATGGAATCAGTGTAAAAGATCTTGGAATTGACGGAAGAACAGACGCCGACGGACTTGCAGTAGGAAGACCTTCCGCTTTTGTAGGGCGTGTTGTAGAGCCGATGCTTTCCGGAATCGCTACGATTGAAGACAACAAACTGTACGACCTGATGCGCGGACTTCTGAGTTCAGAAGACACCTTTATTGAGCCAAGCTCCTGCGCAGCTTTTGCGGCGCTGATCCGCAGCGACGATATGAAAGCATATATCGAAAAAGAAGGACTGGTTGATAAGATGGCAAATGCCACACATATTGCATGGGCAACAGGCGGACGTATGGTTCCACAGGAAACGAGAGAAGAATATTTGAAAATGGGGCGTTAAAAATGTCTGATTGCAGGGAAGTGTCGAAAGGAAGATATAAGCTTCTGGTACTTGATATTGATGGGACAGTTACAAACTCTGAGAAGATGCTTCTTGAAAAAACGCGAAAAGCAATCTTGCAGCTTCAGGAGCGGGGCGTTCGCGTGGTGCTTGCCTCCGGGCGGCCTCCTCAGGGAGTATATCCCATTGCAAAAGAGCTGGAGTTCGACAGATTCAACAGCTATATTCTTGCTCATAACGGAGCAAAGATCATTGACTTTAAAAACGGTAACTGTATTTACGAAAAACGGTTGCCCACGCATATCCCAAAAAGATTATGGAAGGATGCCATAGAGTTTGGAATTGGAATATGCACGTATCAGGATGACAAGCTAATCGCAGGAACGCATCCGGATCCCTACATGGAACTGGAAGCGCGGATTACGGAATTGCCGATCGAGTATAGAGAAGACTTTGACTCCTATGTAAAATTCCCTGTAAATGGCTGTCTTCTCACCGGAAACCCGGATGATATGGAGATTGCGGAACCAATTCTGAAACGGAAGTATTTTCATGAAACGGAAATCTTCTATTCTGAGCCGTATTTCCTGGAAGTGATTCCTCAGAATGTAGATAAGGCGTACGGACTGAAACATCTCCTGAAAATTCTTGAACTTAGCAGCGATGAAATGGTCTGCTGCGGCGACAGCTTCAACGATATCCGAATGATACAGTACGCAGGCATTGGCGTTGCAATGAAAAACGGGCAGGAGAAGCTCAAGGCAGTTGCCAACTATGTCACGGAAAACGATAACGATCATGATGGAATCGTGGAAGTAATCGAGAAATTCTTTTGAACTTCCTGGAATTAGGAAATTTTCCGAAATCAGAGATTTCCTGGAATATGAGATCCCCTGGAGTTAGAGATTTTCTGGAATAAAAAATATCATGAAATATGAAGTGTCAAATACCTGATTAATTGCAATAATATAATATCCCCTGGAGTTGTTCGCGGCTTCGGGGGATTTTTGCGCTGCGAACAGTATTTGTGTGTGGGAACATTGGTGACAGGTACGCGAAAACGAGGATAATAGGCTCTCGGAATCTTGAGCCTTCTGACTAAGATTCACCGGTCGGATGAACCATGACAAGTAAATATTATCCAGAATGGATATGACAAGTAATAAATGATGAAAAAATGGCGCACTTTTATAGACCTTGTGCCCGACATGGTTTATAATGGTATTGCTTATGAAGTTAAGCGGCTTGCTCAAAGAAATCTTTTAGCGGGGAAGTCTTTGGCAAAGTCCACGCATCAAGATGTTGGCACATCATGATGGCAAAC
>DXXQ01000005.1 GCA_019416265.1 Clostridiales bacterium
CGTATGGATGCTTACGCACCTACAATGATGTCTGTAGGCGCAAGAGGAATGATCGGTAAAGGAGCCCGTCTTCCTGAAGTAGTGGACGCCATGAAGAAATACAGCGGCGTATACTTCGGAGCCATCGGCGGAGCAGGCGCACTTCTTGCCAAATGTATCAAAAAAGCAGAGCTTATCGCCTATGAAGATCTGGGGGCAGAGGCCCTTCGTAAGCTCTATGTGGAGGATATGCCTCTGGTTGTCATTATTGACAGCGAAGGAAGAAATCTTTATGAAGAGGGAAGAGCTGCTTATCTTGAGCAGAAAAATGTCTAAGTGCAGATGAAAGGATTAAGAGAGTATCATTCTCATGGACAGATGTCGGAGGCTTTTTTGACAGCGGCCTTTCTGTCCCTTTCCGGCGGACTGCAGGATGCTTATACCTATGTCTTCAGGGGCGGCGTATTTGCCAATGCCCAGACGGGAAATATCGTCCTGTTAAGTCAGAACCTTTTTGAAAAAAACTGGGGACTGGCTTTGCGCTATTTCATTCCCGTGTTTTCCTTTGTCCTGGGAGTTGCCATTGCAGAGTGGATTCGCCAGTCCTACAGTAACATACATAGTTTTCACTGGAGACAGCTGGTTGTCCTGATCGAGATCATACAGCTGCTTATTGTAGGTTTCCTGCCTCAAAGGATGAATATGCTGGCAAATGCCATGGTTTCTTTTTCCTGTGCCATGCAGGTACAGGCCTTCCGGAAGGTTACGGGCTATGCCTTTTCCAGTACCATGTGTATCGGAAATGTTCGAAGTGCCATGGAATCTCTGTATACCTTCTGCAGAAAGCGGGAGCCTAAGATGCTGAAGAAAACTCTTCGCTACTGGGAGATAATTCTTCTTTTTGCTCTGGGAGCAGGTCTGGGAGGTCATTTTTCCTCAGTGTTCGGAGCAAAGACCATATGGTTTTCCTGTGCTCTGCTGCTGATCAGTTTTTTCCTTATGTTTATCCGGGAAGAAGAGGAAGAATGCTGAAGCATTTTTGGATGATGATTATAGTTATAAAAAAAGCTCTGTGTCTATCAAAATATGATAGCACAGGGCTTTTTTGTTATAAGAAAAATCAGTTCAGCTCGATTTCCTCTAATTCCTTTGGAGGAAGCTTTTTGGAGGAGTCTGCCACATATTTCTTCAGAGCTTTGGACGCTTTGCTGTACGGAGCGTTTGTTCCGGCGCCGCCCATGCAGCCTCCGGGGCAGGCCATTCCTTCGATCATACAGCCTTTCAGCTTTCCGGCCTTGGCCAGAGTCAGGACTTTTTTACATTCTGCAAGTCCCTCCGCATGTTCGATATGGACAGGAACGTCAGGGTAGTACTCCTTGAGGCAGGCTTCCACGGCTCCTGCAACTCCTCCGGAAACGGCATAGCCCCGTCCTGCAGCTGTGGCGTTGTGGAAGGAGGTGGAAGGCTCGATTTCTTCCGGGTTGATCTCCCTGGCGTCAAAAAGTCCCCAGAGCTCCTCGTAGGTAATTACGAAATCCACGTCGCTTCGCACAGTGGTGCGCATGGCTTCCAGTTTTTTTGCGGCACATGGCCCGATAAAGACGATTTTTGCATTGGGGTGTTCTTTCTTAATGCTCCGTGCTGTGGCCACCATGGGAGTCAGTTCCTGTGAGATGTTGTCGATCATGTCCGGGAACTGGTTTTTGGCCATCATGGACCAGGAAGGGCAGCAGGAGGTGAGAAGGAAAGGAAGATTTCCTGTGGCAACCTCTTTTGCATAGTGATGGGCCTCTGCAATGGCGCCGATGTCTGCGCCCAGAGCCACCTCATATACGTTGCTGAAACCAAGGGCAGTTAAAGCTGCATGGAATTTTGCGGGAGTTACTTTTTCGCCAAACTGGCTGATATAGGCAGGTGCGATTTCCGCAATGATTTCCGCTCCCTCCCGAAGAGCATGGGCAAGCTGGAAAATCTGTGACTTGTCGGAAATGGCGCCGAAGGGGCAGCTGACCATACACATACCGCAGGAAACACATTTGTCCTGGTCGATGGAGGCGCGGCCCTGGTTGTCGCTGGTGATGGCTTTTACGCCGCAGGCACGTTCACAGGGACGTTCTTTGTGTGCGATGGCATCGTAAGGGCAGACTGCTTTGCATTTGCCGCATTTGATACACTTGGACTGGTCAATGTGCGATTTCCCGTTTACCATGGAGATGGCGCCTTTGGGACATACCTGCATACAGGGATGGGCCACGCAGCCTTTGCACATATTGCTGACCTCATATTTATTGGGGGCACAGGCAGCGCAGGCAGAAGGGATTACCTGCATAAGCGGGGGCTCATAATATTTTTCATCAATATTGCTTGCTTCCACGCCGGCAGTGAGGTGGACTGCCTTGTTTTCCGGACGGAGGGAAAGTCCCATGGCAAGACGGACGCGTTCGCTTGCTACGGCTCTTTCGCGATAGATACTGTCCCGGTATCTGGCGCGTTCTTCCACAATATTGTAAGGAATTGCTTCGATGTCATGGATCAGGGAATCGTCCGTAGACTGGAATCCCAATTTTGCAACTTCTGTAAAAATTTTTCGGCGAATCTGTTTCACCGGAGTGTCAAGACCTCTCATTTAGTAGTTCTCCTTTTGGTTTATTTCCGCGCATGTCTGCAGTACAGAAATGTTTCTTTTTATACTGTCATCCCTACTATGATATAGGAAAATCGTCCAAAAAGCAAGGCTGTGCAGAGAATCGTATTAATTGTCTGAAAAATAACGGGATTGATAGGAAAATTGCTTTGTATTTTTATAGATACAATCGTGGAAAGCCGCTAAATACAAGCCTTTCAGGGGTTGGCCGGAGTTGTGAAAAAAGTATAAAATTGTTGTAAAACTTCGACGTCTATTGTATAATTG
>DXXQ01000050.1 GCA_019416265.1 Clostridiales bacterium
CCCCTGTGGAGGCAGTGCGCTTCACAGAAGGGGCTTCCGCTGTCAAGGCGAAGAAAAAGGGCAAAAAAACAAGAAAGATTTCCATGCATTCCTTTGCTCTGGAAAACCTGAAGCGAAATAAAAAGAAAACCGTTCTTGTAGTGCTTTCCCTGTCTGTCAGCCTGATCCTTCTGAACAGCGTATATTCCATCTTAAAGGGCTTTGACATGGATAAATATGTGGCAAGCCGCAGTGTCAGCGATTTCATGGTGGCAGACGCCACAGTGGATAATCCTGCCATTTACGAGAATGTGATCGACGGAGTTACGAAAGAAATCTACGATTCTATTGCAGCAATGCCGGAAGTCGAAGAAATGGGAAGCGTGTATCTGTCCTACCGGATGCCGGAGTTTACAGAGGAAGAATACGCGCGCTTTGACGAGAGAATCTGGAGCAGAAAAGATGAGATTTTCAGTGCGGAGATTGCAGCATGGGGAGATTCCGTTTTGCAGGAGCTGGAAATGTATGAAAAAGAGAATACGGTACGCGGAAAGATTTACGGCATAGACAGGATTATTTTTGACAAGCTGGAGTTTGTAAAAGGAGAGCTTGACTGGGAAAAATTTGCCACAGGAAAGTATGTGGTAGTAAATAACCTTGCATGGGGAAAGGATGCCGAAAATCAGACCTGCTTCTATGAGCCGGGAGAAAAGGTGCGCCTTACCGGACAAAACGGAGAGGATAAGGAGTACGAGGTTCTGGCAGTGGCAAATATGCCTTATGCGGCAGAAATGCAAAGCTATTCATTGCTCGAGGTAAATTATATGCTTCCGCCTGAGGAGTTTTTCTGGTACGAGGGAGAGAAGCAGCCTATGAAAACTCTGTTTAACGTAAAAGACGGAACAGAGGAAAGGGTGGAAAGTTTTCTGGAGGAATATACCACGACTGTAAATCCGGACCTTACCTATACCTCCAGGGAAAGCCTTCTGAAGGAGTTTCAGTCCTTGAGCAATATGATGGTCATTGTCGGCGGCCTTCTTACAGGAGTCCTTGCCCTCATCGGAATTTTAAATTTTGTCAATACCATCGTCACAGGAATTCTTTCCAGAAAGCAGGAGTTTGCCATGCTTGAGGCTGTGGGAATGACAGGAAAGCAGCTTCAGCAGATGCTGATGTGGGAAGGGGCTTATCACGCGTTATTTACCGTTGTGCTGTCTGTTCTTGCGGGAAGTATCCTAAGCATTGCGGCGCTGCGTCCGGTAGGCTCCAACTTCTTTTTCTTCACCTGGAAGTTTACTGTCACGCCGATCATCCTCTGCACCCCCATTATCTTCCTGGTGGTGCTCCTTGTCCCTGTTCTCGGCTACCGCAGACTGTGCCGGACCAGTGTTGTGGAGAGAATCCGCACAGCAGAATAAAAGCCCTCTTTACAGAGGACGGAGGATGGACAGCTCTTAAATGGAAGAAAGCGATTATATTGGGTTAAAATATAATCGCTTTTGCAGAGGTATTTTTACGAGTCCTGTATGTTAAGGTGCGGAGGTGTCTCATACAAGTCCCGCTAATAATAAGTGATTCAGCAATGATGAACTGTGCTGTTGAACTGTATTTTAGCAGAAGATTTTATAAAAACAAGCCGCCGGGGGGGATATTTTTTTTATAAAAAGATATCCCGAACAAAGCCTTATTTTGGGGCAGATGAGATGTCTACTGAAAAAAAGGATATCCCCATCCCCCGCATATATTGGTTTCAAAGGGAAAAAGATGATAAAAAACAACCCCCATGGGGGCTTGAAGACCATATCGTAGGATACGCATGGCAGGATAACGAAGTTTTGCCGCAGTACAAAGAAGCTTTTGAGAAAATCGAACCCCTTTGTGAGCCTGCAATGGATCCCGGAGAAGAAAAAGTTCTGTCTGTAAATCCGGATCTTGTTCTTTCCTGGGCTTCCTGGGATGATTCTGAATATTTTAATTACAAAAACCTTGAAAAAAATGGTATACAGACCTATGGTTTTCATTGTGAACGCTGGTCAGGAGGACGTTTAGAGGACGTATATACAGATTTTGTGAATATTGGAAAAATTTTCCATGTAGAGGATAAAGCGGAAGCACTGGTAAGCGAATTGAAAACAAATATTGAAGCTACTGAAAAAAAGGTGGCAGATAAAGAACCTGTTTCCGTATTTGTATGCGATGCATCCTCCAATGAAGAAGCCTGTATGACTGTTGCAGGTGGTCTGCCGCAGGATCTGGTTGAAAAAGCAGGAGGAAAAAACGTTGTGACAGATGGTGATTCTAACTGGGTTCGCGGATACAGCTGGGAAAATATTATCGCCGCTGATCCGGAGTGGATCGTTGTTGACTACTATGCAAGTGCAGATGAAGCGGATGCAGTTCTTGATCTTCTGCAGAATGATCCGCAGCTCAGCCAGATGAAAGCTGTAAAAGAGGGAAACATTATGACAGTCGGACTGACTGAACTGTCCTGCAGTGAACGTATTGATGATTGTGTTGCAAATATGGCGGCAGCTTTCCACGGAGTAGAATGATAAAATGTTGAAGCACATAAAAAACAGTACTTTTTATATTATCTGTGGATGTATGCTTTTGCTGCTGCTTATAGTAATGATTCTCGGAATCAATCTTGGAGCAGTGGATTTAAGTCCGGAATGGATATATAAAATTATTTTAAATAATCTTACAGGAAGGGAAATTTTTCCGGTTGAATGGGAGGCATCTGTGCAGAACATTGTATGGGGAATGCGATTTCCAAAGGTGATCGTCTGTGCCTGTGTGGGCGCAGGGCTTAGTCTGACAGGAATCCTCATGCAGGCCATGACAAGAAACTCCCTGGCTGATCCTTATATTCTGGGGATTTCCTCCGGGGCATCCACGGGCGCGACAGCTATTATATTGATTGGTGGAGCATTTCCCATGCTGGCATCTGTTTCTGTGGGATTTGGAGCATTGCTGGGAGCGCCATTTTTCCTGGTAATGCTTAAGAAAAGCAGTTATTCATTCAGTAAATAGGGGGCAGTTATGGAAAGCGTTTTATCGACAAGTAATTTGAGCTTTTCTGTGGGAGACAGAGAATTGATCCACGAGATTTCTCTGGAAATTCCACGGGGGAGTTTTGTGGGGCTGATCGGGCCAAATGGCTGTGGGAAATCCACTTTGCTTAAGACTATTTATCGTGTGAACAAAGCCAGTAAAGGTTCCGTTTATTTAAACGGCAGAGAAATCCGGGAAATGTCGGATAAGGAAGTGGCAAAGAAGATGTCTGTTGTCACTCAGGAAAATGAGATTAATTTTGATTTTACCGTGATGGAAATGATGATGATTGGAAGATATGCACATCGCGGCCTTCTTTCTGATCGAAGGGCAGAAGATGAGGAGATTTGCAGAAATGCTCTGAAGATGGTTGGAATGGAACAATTTGAAAAAAGGAGTTTTCTGACTCTTTCCGGAGGAGAAAAGCAGAGAGTGTTTATTGCCAGTGCTTTTTCCAGAAATACGGAACTGGTAGTGCTGGATGAGCCTACCAATCATCTGGATGTAGGATACCAGTTCCAGATTATGGATATTATGAAAGCACAGAAAAATATTACGGTATTTTCTTCTATCCATGATATGAATATTGCTATGCAGTATTGCGATTATGTCATTGCTTTGAAAAAAGGGAAAATTGTAGCGGCCGGGACTCCGATGGAAGTACTCACTGCGGAACGGATACGGGAATTGTTCCGGGTTCAGGCTGAGATTCAGAGATTGAAGGAGAATGAATTTTATATTCGCTATTTAGGGGCTGCAAATGCTTGAAAACAGGGTGACAATTGGGGCTGAATTATTTTGTTCTTGTTGATAAGGCATAACTATGCTAGAATCAGTCAATAAGAAAGGATGATTTATCATGCGTGAAAAGCTTACAAAAAGAGACGTAGAAAAAATTGAACAGGAAATCGAGCACCGCAAGCTGGTAATCCGTAAGGAGGCCATTGCAGCAGTGCAGGAGGCCAGGGCTCAGGGAGATCTGAGCGAAAATTTCGAGTATTATGCAGCAAAGAAACACAAAAATCAGAATGAGAGCCGTATCCGCTATCTGGAAAATATGCTGAAAACAGCCACCATTGTATCAGAGGATTCCAGGGATGACGAGGTGGGAATGGACGACATTGTGGAGGTTTACTTTGAGGAGGACGATGAAATTGAGAAGTATAAGCTTGTCACCTCCATTCGGGGAAACTCCATGGAAAACCGTATCAGCATCGAGTCTCCCATTGGGAAAGCGCTGAAGGGACATAAGGTGGGAGACAGAGTGGAGGTTAAGGTAAATGACAATTACAGTTATTTCCTGGAGATCCGCTCCATAGACAAGACAGGCTCCGAGGATGAGGCCATCAGAGGATTCTGAAAAATAAGATCCATACTTTTTCAAAACTTTACATAGATTTAACATTGCGCTGGGGATGATTTTACAAAGATTTTTTAATATGTAATTATCAACAGGCATAAAACCGGGAAAATACGGCGGTGAATGGAGACAGATTCCGGCCGGACTCCCGATTAATGTACTATGTAAAGGAGAGAAAGTATGGATTTTTTCAGTATACTTACATTATTAGGAGGCCTTGCATTATTCCTCTACGGAATGCAGGTTATGGGCGACGGACTTGCCAAAGTGTCCGGAGGTAAATTAGAACAGATTCTTGAAAACCTTACATCTAATCCGGTGAAAGCCGTTCTTCTGGGAGCTGGCGTTACCGCTGTGATCCAGTCATCTTCAGCCACCACTGTTATGGTAGTCGGCTTTGTAAACTCAGGTATTATGAAGCTGTCTCAGGCGGTTGGCGTTATTATGGGTGCGAATATCGGAACTACAGCAACCTCCTGGATCCTCAGTCTTGCGGGAATTGAAAGCGAGAACTTCTTTATCCGTTTGCTGAAGCCCACCTCTTTCGCCCCGGTTCTTGCCCTGATCGGCGTTATTTTTATTGTGTTTCTTAAAGATGCGAAAAAGAAAGACATCGGAACTATTCTTATTGGATTTGCAGTGCTGATGTTTGGTATGGAAAGCATGAGCGGCGCTGTAAAGCCTCTGGCAAATGTGCCGGAATTTACAAGCATCCTGACTGCATTTTCCAATCCGCTGCTTGGTGTTCTGGCAGGTACAGTCCTCACGGCTGTGATTCAGTCTTCCTCTGCATCCGTAGGTATTCTGCAGGCGCTGTGTGTGACAGGAGCAGTGCGCTTCAGCGTTGCTCTTCCGATTATCATGGGACAGAATATCGGTACCTGTGTAACTGCCCTTCTGTCAGCAGTAGGTGCAAACAAAAATGCAAAAAGAGCAGCTATGGTACATCTTTATTTTAACCTTCTGGGAACCATTATTTTCATGGCGGGATTCTATACGATCAACGCAGTGATCGGTTTTGACTTTTTCAATGAGGCAGCCAACCCTGCAGGAATCGCTGTTCTCCACAGTGCATTTAACATTACGGCAACCCTGATTCTCCTTCCATTCTCAAGAGTGCTGGAGAAGCTTGCATGCATGACGATCCGTGACAAAAACACAGAAACTGCTGTTTCCGCAGAAGATAAAGAGTTTATGATCCTGGAGTCACGTTTCCTTGAGAAACCGGCTTTCGCTGTAGAGCAGAGCCGTAATGCAGCCAGAAATATGGCCCATGACTCTCATTCTGCACTGTTTACTGCCTTAAGTCTCGTGGATAAATATGACGAGGAAAAAGCCCAGTATGTCGTTGATATGGAAAGTAAGGTAGACCGTTACGAGGATGAGCTGGGAACCTATCTTGTAAAGCTCGGACATAAGGACCTGACAGAGCGTGACAGCCACAGTCTGTCCATCATGCTTCACTGTATCGGAGACTTTGAGCGGATTTCCGACCATGCCGTAAACATTATGGAAGCTGCCCAGGAACTTTATAATAAGGGCGCACGTTTTTCAGAAAGCGCCATTAAAGAGCTGAAGGTTCTGGAAAAAGCAGTAGCAGATATTGTTGATACTGCATATGAGGTGTTTGATAAACAGGATGTACATCTTGCACAGGCCATCGAACCTTTGGAGGAAGTCATCGATGAGTTGAGCAAAGAACTGAAAAGACGCCATGTGCAGCGTCTGCGTAAAGGAGACTGTACCATTGAGATGGGCTTCATCCTGGCTGATATTACCACCAGTCTGGAGCGTATTGCAGACCACTGCTCCAATATCGGCGTTTGTGTGACCCAGGTACGTGAGGATCTTTACGATACCCACAGCTATCTGGAGACTGTAAAAAATGATAATGCCGAATCCTTCCTTCACGAGCTGGAGGATGTCCGTGAAAAATATCTTCTTCCGTAAAAAAAGCTTTTCCCCGGCAGGGAAAGAAGGTATACTTAAAAAAGAGATAGTCTAAGAGAAATTTTAAAGAAGGTATTTTACAAAAATGAGTAAAAAACAGGGGGAAGATATGATTTATTGTGTGGAAGATGAACGGAATATCCGGGAGCTTCTTGTATATACCCTGGAGACTACCGGCTTTCAGGCAAGAGGCTTTGCAGAGGGAAGAGAACTCAGGGAAGCTTTAAAGGAGGAAATCCCGGAGCTGATCCTCCTTGACATTATGCTTCCCGGTGAGGACGGCTATGAAATCCTGGAACGACTGAAGAAATCCTCAGATACCAGAAACATTCCGGTCATTATGGTCACAGCCAAGGAAACGGAGTTTGATAAAGTCCGGGGACTGGAGGCAGGGGCGGACGATTACATCACCAAACCCTTTGGAATGATGGAATTTGTCGCCCGGGTAAAAGCCGTGCTGAGGCGGTGCAGCCGTCAGGGGGAAGACAGAGAACTCCGCTGCGGCAAGTTAAACGTCAAGGTGGGAAAGCATGAGGTTCGATATGAGGACAGCAAGATCGAGCTTACCCGGAAAGAATTTGAATTGCTGCAGTACCTGTTGGAAAATAAAGGACTTGTTATGACAAGAAATCAGATCCTCTGTCAGGTGTGGGGATATGATTTTGACGGTGAGACCAGAACGGTGGACGTACATGTGCGTACTCTTCGCCAGAAGCTGGGGGAAGCGGGAAATATGATTGAAACCATCCGCGGCGTTGGCTACAGAATAGGAGAGTGAGCATGAAAAAGCGTATTCTCAGTCATACCAGCATTCTTATTGTGCTGTCGGTAATTTTCACCTTCCTGGCTGCCAGCGTGATCATGTACGGGAAATTCAATTCCTATATCAATCAGGGAATCCACAATGAGGCACAGTATATAAGACTTGGGATCGAGCAGTCAGGAGAAGGATTTCTCACAGAAAAAGTGGGGGATGTGACAAGCAGCAGAATCACTCTGACAGACAGGGACGGAACCGTTCTGTTTGACAGTGTGGCTGACCCGGAAAAGCTTCCCAATCACAGTGACCGTCCGGAGTTTATCGAGGCTTTGCGACAGGGGGAGGGAGAGAGCTTCCGGTTCTCGGAGACTCTTTCCAGCCAGACGTTTTACTATGCGGTGCGTCTGGAATCCGGAGATATCCTGCGGGTGGCAAAAACCACGGAGAGCTTTTTTAATATGCTGCTTTCCAGCTTCACCCTTCTGGGAATTCTTGTCCTTCTGATCCTTGCTGCAGAGTTCTTTCTGGTACAGAGAAGAACAGAAAAGCTCATCGAGCCCATTAACAAGCTGGATCTGGAGCATCCTCTGCAGAATGTGTGCTACGAGGAGCTGCGCCCTCTTCTTGTGCGTGTGGACAATCAGAATAAACAGATCGCCCAGCAGGTGGAGGAACTGAAAAATGCAGATGCCATGAGAAAGGAATTTTCCGCCAATGTCTCCCATGAGCTGAAAACCCCGCTGATGTCCATTTCCGGCTATGCGGAGCTGATGATGAACGGGATGGTTCCGGCAGATAAGGTACCGGAGTTTTCGGGAAGAATCTATCATGAATCGGAGCGTCTGTCCAATCTTGTGGCAGATATCATCCAGCTTTCCAGACTGGACGAAAAGAACGGTGAAATGATGTTTGAGGCTGTGGATATCGGAGAGCTTGGAGAGGATGTGGTAAAAAATCTTCGGGAGCGGGCTCTGAGGAAAAATATTAATTTTGAATTTACAGGGGAGAGCGCAGGTGTGCGCGGTGTGCGCCATGTGCTTTATGAAATGTTTTACAATATTACAGACAATGCCATCCGCTATACCCAGGAAGGCGGTTCCGTGAAGGTCTTCGCAGGAAAAAGGGAGGGGGTTCCCTATTACCGGGTGGAAGATAACGGGATCGGTATTCCAAAGGCGGAGCAGTCGAGGATCTTCGAGCGTTTTTACAGGGTGGACAAGAGCCACTCCAGAGAAACCGGAGGGACAGGACTTGGCCTTTCCATTGTAAAACACGGAGTTCTCCTTCACCATGCAAAGATCATATTGGAAAGTGAACCCGGAAAGGGAACAAAAATGGAGCTGCTTTTTAAGTAAAGCAGCTCCGTTTTTAACGGTCGCGCTCGGACAGGGCCTTGATGGAGATGGCGTACTCCGAAGGAGTCATGCCCGATATTTTTTTGAACTGTCTTGAAAAATAGTGGATGGAGGAATAGCCAAGAAATTCCGAAATCTGGGTGAAGTTCATCTGATTCTCCCGGATGAGCTGCTTGGCCAGATCTATTTTCATCTGGGAAAAGAAATCGATGACACCGCACTGATGCTGTTCCCGGAACATTTTCTGAAGCTGGGAGCGGCCGATCAGATTGTCATGGCAGATCTGGGGAATGGTCACGCTTTCCCGGATATGCTCCTCCAGATAAAACATTACTTTATTATAGGCTGCGGAATCGTTTTTCAGATTCGCGAACTTGCTGATGGGAACAGAAAGCTGGGGAAAAGAGTGCCTGCGGATCATATAGATCAGCATCTGCTCCAGATAAAGCCTGATCAGCTGCTGGGAACCGAACAGGGAATCCTTTTTTTTCTCCATTTTCTGAAGGTAGGGATCGTCAAGAGGGGTGGAGATACACCGCCTTGCCTCGGCGATCAGCATACCGATCAGCCTGCGCTCTGTATCGGAAAGATTGAGAATCTTATTTTCAAAAAAGGACATACAGGGAGAAGTTGTCTCAAAGGAGACAACCACAATATTCGGAGCGCTTTTTCCCACTGCGGTAAGCGTGTGGAACTCGTTTGGTTTATGGAAAATAAGCTGCCCGCTGTTGAGAATATGAGTTCCGGTGTCAGTCTGTACCTCGGCAGTTCCCTTGTCAACACACTGAAACTCCCAGAAATTGTGGCGTTCCCCTGCGAAATGAAAATCGCTGCGGTATTCAAAATAGTGTACCGTATAAATAAAATCTATATGTAAATCTTCATCCAGCATAAATTTCTCGTAAGCCATAATCAAAATCCCTTTCTTGTATGCGAATGATTTTTTCTAACCATGATAAAGTAAGTATAACGTAAATTGTGCAAAAAAAAAAGAGTTTTCTGTATTGACAGACAAAGGAGGGGAATGTGTTCTAATGTAGAACACTTGAAAATCACAAAGCGTTCGGCGTTTTGCCTAATAGATTCGTGCAATCTGTCAAGAAAAATCCTATTTGTGCAAAAGTAATGAACGATTGTGTAAATACAAAATGTGCAAAAGTGCTAAAATCATAAATATAAACAAGCGGAATTAGTCAAAACAACTAAAACCGTGAAACGACAGTGAACTTATTTATTGAAGGAGGAAAAGAAATTATGGGATTAAAAAAGAAACTTCTTAGCGCTGCATTATGTGCTGCAATGGTGGGAACAATGGTTGCTCCTGTTACAACTGTTCAGGCTGCAGACGACACAATCGTTTACTGGTCCATGTGGGAATCCACAGAACCTCAGGGACAGGCTATCCAGGAAGCAGTTGATGCTTACATGGCAGAAACAGGTGTAAAGGTAGATCTTCAGTTCAAAGGACGTACAGGAAACCGTGAGGCTCTTCAGCCTGCACTTGACGGCGGCACACAGATCGATATGTTCGATGAAGATATTGACCGTGTAAACACAATGTATGCAGATTACCTGATGGATCTGGAAGAGCTTGCAAAAGGAAATGATTACGAAGCAACTGCGAACGCAGGTCTTATTGCAGCATGTAGAGAAGCAGGTGGCGGCACATTAAAGACAATTCCTTATCAGCCGAACGTTTTCGCATTCTTCTACAACAAAGCTCTGTTTGAGCAGGCCGGAATTGAAAAAGAACCTGCAACATGGGCTGAGTTCCTTGATGCCTGCCAGAAATTAAAAGATGCTGGTATTACACCAATGACAATGGATGACGCATACGCTACCTGTGTGATCGGATATCACCTTGGAAGACTTGTTGGTGAAGAAAGAGTAAAAGAAATCGTTAATAACGGCGAATGGGATGACCCGGCAGTTCTTCAGATGGCAAAAGATATTGAAGATCTTGCTTCTAAAGGATACTTCTCAGAGATGGTTGGCTCCAACGTATGGCCGGCAGGTCAGAACTCTGAATTAGCAGTTGGAACAGTTGCTATGTACCTCAATGGTTCCTGGCTTCCAAATGAAGTTATCAACATGACTGGTCCTGATTTCCAGTGGGGCAGCTTCCCATACCCGGCATTAGAGGGCGGTGTAAACGGAACTGAGACAAACAACTTTGGTGCACAGGTATTTGCAATCAACAAAGACTCCAAAATGGCTAAAGAAGCATTCGACCTGATTACATTTATCACAAAGGGCGAATATGACAAGAAACTTGCTGATATGTCCAATGGTATCCCTGCTGATACTACAAACACAGAATGGCCGGCACTGATGGCAGGCGTGAAACCTACCATGGATGCTTGTACCGATCGTTTCACATGGGCATGCGGTGTTGAGTCTAATGTAGATATGACACCTATTATCAAAGAAAACTTCATCAAATTAATGGCTGGTTCCTATACTGCAGACGAATTTGTAGCTGCTATGACAGAGGCTGCGAAATAATTAAGTAGAACCTAATTAAATTGAACCTAAATCAGAGATGGTGGCATCGTTCACACGCTGCCGCCATCTCTTTTTAAATGGGAAAGGGAGGAAAAACTATTGAAAAAAAATAAAACCATGATCGTGGTCTTTCTGACTCCTGCAGTTGTTCTGTTTCTGGGTATTTTCCTTTATCCGATCGTCAGAACCATTATCATGAGCTTTTTCAACATTGAGGGCGTTACAGACCCAATGAGTAAATGGGCATTTGTAGGCATTGACAACTATGTGAAGCTTTTTAACACCAGTCTTTTCCGAACATCTTTCTATAACCTGTTCCGTATCTGGCTGTATGGCGGGCTTATTGTAATGTCACTGTCTTTACTTTTTGCGGTTATCCTTACAAGCGGTATCCGCGGAAAGAAATTTTTCCGTGCCATCATTTACATGCCGAATATCGTAAGTGCAGTTGCTCTTGCAACAATGTGGCTTCAGTATGTATACAGCCCGCAGTTCGGTCTTGTGAAAAATGTGCTGCAATTCCTTGGACTTGAGGAATTGTCAAAGGTTCAGCTTCTTGACACAGACCATAAATTCTGGTCTCTGCTGATTGCTTACTGCTTTGGTATGGTAGGTTATCATATGCTGATCTGGCTTTCCGGTATTGAGCGTATCAGTCCGGAATATTATGAGGCTGCAACTATTGACGGTGCAAATAAGATCAATCAGTTCCGCTATATGACACTGCCTCTTTTAAAAGGTGTGTTCAAGACAAATCTGACGATGTGGACGGTAAGCTCTGTAGGATTCTTCGTATGGTCGCAGCTTTTCTCCAACGTTACGGCGGATACACAGACGATCACTCCGTATGTATACATGTACATGCAGATCTTCGGCGGAGGAAATACGGTAACAGAGCGTAACTCCGGTCTTGGAGCTGCCATTGGCGTACTTTTAAGTATCTGTGTGGTTGTGATCTTCACAATCTGTAATAAAGCCATCAAAGATGATGATCTGGAATTCTAAAAGGAGGGATGAGCTATGGCAAAAGAAAAAGAACCGCGTAAACCATTTAACCTGAAAAAAGAGCTGAAGCTTGCCCCCGGCTACATTATCCTGCTGCTCTGGGTTATCTTCACCATCATGCTTTTGGGCTGGGTGTTCTGCGCCAGCTTCTCCACAACAGCGGAGATCTTTCAGGGTAAAACACTTCGATTTGAATCAGGACTGCATTTTGAGAACTATGCGAAAGCATGGAGCGGCTCCGGTGTGGCAGGTTTCTTCGGAAACTCCCTGCTGTATTCTGTCGTTTCCTGCGTTGCGCTGATTTTAATCTGCGCGCCTGCAGCTTATGTTCTTTCACGTTTTGATTTTATTGCAAATAAATTTATCCAGACCGGATTTGTTTCCGCTATGGGTGTTCCGGCGATCATGGTAGTGCTCCCGCTGTTCAGCTTTATTTCCGGTATGGGAATCCTCAACAATGTTCCCCTTGCCAAGACAACGCTGATCGTACTTTATGTGGGCATCAATGTACCATACACAACCATCTTCCTGCTGACCTTCTTCAGTAATATTTCAAAGACATATGAGGAAGCGGCAGCAATCGACGGATGTCCTCCAATGCGTACCTTCTGGAAGATCATGTTCCCGATGGCGCAGACAGGTATTGTGACAGTTACAATCTTTAACTTTATCAATATCTGGAACGAGTATTTCCTGTCCCTGATTTTTGCAAGTTCAGACAAACTGAAACCGGTAGCTCCAGGTCTTTATGGTATGATCAACTCCATGAAATATACGGGAGACTGGGCTGGTATGTTTGCGGCAGTTATCATTGTATTCCTGCCAACCTTCATTCTGTATATATTCCTCTCTGAGAAAATTATCGGCGGCGTTACCGGCGGTATCAAAGGGTGACAGCTTAAGAGGCGCCTGCCGGTCAGGCGTCTCTTTTTCTAAAAAAAATACAGAGTTCACGGGGAAAATCTGTTGTTGTTCACTATGTGAACAGTAACGAAAACTCCTATATGTGCAAAAAATCGGACAATTAGGAAAAGAAAAATTCTTTTGACAGGAATATAATAGGATTAACGTAAGAGATTTGAAAAAAGAGAATCGCCCTGTGCGATTTTGAAAAAAGAAAGAAAAGAGGAAAAAATTATGAGCAAGCCGGTATTAGTAGTTATGGCAGCAGGTATGGGAAGCCGTTACGGCGGTCTGAAAAAGATCGACCCCATTGACAAGGCAGGTCACATTATCATTGATTTTTCAATCTATGATGCAGTGAAGGCAGGATTTGAAAAAGTTGTCTTTATTATCAAGAAAGAAAATGAGGCGGATTTCCGTGCAGCCATCGGCGACCGTCTGAGCAAACAGATTGAGGTTGCCTATG
>DXXQ01000051.1 GCA_019416265.1 Clostridiales bacterium
ATATTATCCAGCATAATGATGTCTGCTCCTGCTTCCACAGCTTCTTTTACCATCTCAAGGTTCTCAACCTCAATTTCAATCTTGCGTACAAACGGCGCATACTCCTTCGCCATCTGGATTGCCTTTGTAACGCTTCCTGCAGCGCCGATATGATTATCCTTGAGAAGGATTCCGTCAGAAAGATTATATCTGTGGTTGTAGCCGCCTCCTACTTTTACCGCATATTTCTCAAATACTCTCATATTCGGAGTTGTTTTGCGGGTATCCAGAAGCTTTGTCCTGCTCCCCTTGAGAAGATCTGCGATCTGTCTTGTGTAGGTTGCGATCCCGCTCATTCTCTGAAGGTAGTTGAGGGCAACGCGTTCTCCGGAAAGAAGGACGCGGATATCTCCTCTCACCTTACCCATAAGCTGGCCTTTTTTCACAAAATCGCCGTCTTTTACATAAAGCTCTGTCACTGTCTCACAGTCAAGAAGCTCAAACACACGGGCATATACCTGAAGTCCGGCAATCACTCCGTCCTCTTTACAGATCAGATCGACCTCTCCTGCCTTTGCTTCGCGCATCACTGCATTTGTTGTGATATCCTCGCTTGTAATATCCTCCTGCAGCGCCTGAAGAAGAAGATTATCCACATTTAATCCCATTGTAATTTCATTCATGCTCTTTTTCCATCCTTTCGATTTCTTTTCTCACTCTATCTGCATATGCCTCTTCCAGGGCTTTTTTGTTAAGAAGAAGCTCTGTTTTTCCCGATTCTTCTATTATAGCAATTAATTCCAGCGCTGTCTTCTCATTTTTCAAAACATCTGCTTCTTTTTCAAATTCTGCTGAAATTTTCAGGGCTGCCCGTTTGGCAAAAACAAGGCTTTCCAGAAGGGAATTGCTTGCAAGACGGTTGGCTCCGTGAACCCCGTTGCAGCTTGTTTCCCCTGCGGCATACAGATGGTTCATAGTTGTCATACTGTCCCTGTCAACCTTTACACCGCCCATGAAATAATGCTGGGCAGGCACTACCGG
This sequence comes from Clostridiales bacterium, assembly GCA_019416265.1. Lineage (GTDB taxonomy): Bacteria > Bacillota > Clostridia > Lachnospirales > Lachnospiraceae > Blautia_A. Next base: position 1,021 of record DXXQ01000051.1, read on the forward strand.
AATGCACTCCTTTGTGGCATCATAGCCCTCTTCCAGGCACCTCTCGTAAATATTGGGAAAATGCCCTTTGATCTCTTTTTCTCCCAAAGGACGCATATCCAGCCATACATGCTCTGTGCCGTCTATTTCCATCTGTTTTCGGATTTTCTGTGTCAGAATATCCCGGGGAAGAACTTCGCTTGCAAACCGCTCCATGTTTTTGTCATAAAGCTTCGCTCCCTCTCCTCTCACAGATTCGGAAATCAAAAATCTTCTTCCTTTTTTTCTGCTGAAAAGCGTAGTCGGATGAATCTGTACATAATCCGGATGCTCCAGCTCGATTCCGTGGTTTAAGGCAATGGCAAGGGCATCTCCTGTCAGGTGGGGAAAATTAGTCGAATTCTCATATAAACCGCCAATACCGCCGCAGGCCCAGATCGTATACGGTGCGATCACTGCCTCCAGTCCTTTTTCGTCCCGCAGCAGGATTCCGCAGCAGGTATTGTTCTTCTCCAGAATCTCCACCATTGTCCTGTGCTCCAGAATGGTCACATTGGGAAGTGCCTGTACCTTCCTTAAAAGCTTGCTGGTGATCTCCTCCCCTGTAATGTCCTTGTGATAAAGGATCCTTGGGCGGGAATGAGCTCCCTCCCTTGTATAGCGGAGCTCTCCGTTTTCCCTGGTGAAATCCACGCCTGCTTCAATCAGTTCATTAATCACTTCCCTTGAGGAACGGATCATAATGTCCACAGATTCTTTTCTGTTTTCATAATGTCCTGCCTTCATCGTGTCTTCCATAAATGCGTCATAATCATTCTCGTCATGAAGAACACAGATTCCTCCCTGTGCCAGATAAGAATCGCTGTCCCGCACTCCTTCTTTGGAAATGATCAGTATTTTTTTGTCAGAAGGGAGATGAAGAGCTGCAAAAAGGCCTGCCACTCCTGTTCCCACGATCACGACGTCTGCATGTATTGTATTCATAATCTTTCCTGCCTGTCTCATTTACTTCTGATGTCTGTTCTTATTTTTGATGTCTGTTTCTGATTTTCGTATATTCCGAAACCGTCTTACCTGCTTCCTGCCTCCAGCATCCGGCCAAGAGGTATTCTGGATTCCTCACGAAGCCTGTCCTCTACGAAAACCTCCCCTGTCTCATACTTCAGACAGTCTCTTACTTTTTCCAGAGTGATGCTCTTCATTCCCGGACAAAGCTGTCCGCCGGATACCGGATAAAAGATTTTGTCCGGATTCTTTTCTTTCAGTTCGTAGAAAACACCGTTCTCTGTTCCGATGATAAATTCTTTCTTTTCGCTCTCTGTGGCATATTTGATAATGCCTGAGGTACTGCCTGCATAATCTGCAAGAGCCACAACCTCCTGACAGCATTCCGGATGTACCAAAAATTCTGCGTCAGGATGCTGTTTTTTTACTTCCAGCACCTGTTCTGCAGTTACGTCTTTGTGTACCGGACAGTAACCGTCATTGAGAATAATATGTTTCTCCGGTACCTGCCGTGCCACATAACGTCCGAGATTTACGTCCGGAATAAAAAAGATATTTTTATTCGGCAGCCCCCTTACAATTTTCACTGCGTTTGCCGAGGTTACGCAGATGTCGGAGTGGGTTTTCAGTTCTCCTGTGGAGTTGATGTAGCAGACCACTGCCAGATCCTCATATTTTTCTCTCATTTCCCGGATTTTTTCCTTTGTCGCCATATGTGCCATCGGACAGTCTGCTGTCGGTTCCGGCATCAATACCTTTTTGTCGGGGCTTAAGATCTTTGCGCTTTCCCCCATAAAGGACACTCCTGCAAACACCAGGACCTTTGCATCCAGACCTTCCGCCAGTCTGCTCAGATAAAAAGAATCTCCTATGTAGTCGGCGCATGCCTGTACTTCTCCCGGCACATAATAATGAGCAAGGATCACTGCATTGCGTTCCTTTTTCAATGCTTCGATTTCGTTATAGATGGAATCCACGGATTTCTCCTCCTTAATCAACAATTCCTTACTGCCTTATCCTTACAGTAAGTGCAATATGTAATTTACTCAATGAACTGCGGCTATTATACACCTTTCTTTTACAACTGACAAGACAGTTGTAAAATTTTGTTGTCCTGTATAATTTCCGGAAAAAAAAGGCAGCGATTTTGTAAAAACCGTTGCCTTTTCTCTCTTATTTCTTTTATTTATTTCCCAGTTCCAGGACACTTCCCGCAGCAAGATACTGCATCTGTTCTCCCATTTCCCTGTGAAGAAGCTGATAGGGTTCTGTCCCTGTACAGTGACAGGTATAATATCTGCATGGCTTTTCCATTAACCGTCCCGCCAGTCTGCTGCAGAATTTCTCCCTTTCCTCTGTATTGTCATATGCCTTCCGAAGATGCATTCCCCCCAGTACATAGTCGATTCCCTTCGGTGAAAAGCTCTCTGCTTTCTTCAGGATATTTACGATTCCGTTGTGGGCACAGCCTGCGATCAGCACCATGGTGTTTCCTTCTTTTATCAGAAGATTCTGTTCATGCATGAAAAGATCCTGAACCTGGCGTCCGTTCATCTCCATAAACAGACTGTCGTTGGCCGGGGAATAGCACTCCCTTCCTGTGACTCCGGCAAATACCTGAAGGTCTGCGCCCAGCTTGTAGTCTCCTGTGTGGCAGATGATCCTGGGATTGCCTTCCAGCCCTTTGGGAAGTCCGATATAGCGCAGGCTGCCGTCCGGGTCATGAGCCCAGAAAGAGCCGAAGGCTTTCTTCTGTATATGTAC
>DXXQ01000052.1 GCA_019416265.1 Clostridiales bacterium
CGTGCTCTTCCCCGGAGCCTTCCAGGCGGTTGTCGATAATGACATCCGGCTGATATTTGCGGACCATCTTGATCAGCTCTGTTGCTTTCCATTTTTCTCCGCACATATCGTCGTAGGAGAAATCGAACCACAGAATATCAAGTTTTCCATAATTGGTCACAAGCTCTTTCACCTGTCCGTGCATGAATTCCAGATATCTGTCAAAATCAATTTTTTCATCCTTATAGGCTTCGTTATTTCTCATGGGATGCTGACGGTCTCCGTATTTCGGGAAGTCCGGATGGCTCCAGTCAATAATGGAAAAATAAAGTCCTACGCGGATTCCCTCTTCCCGACAGGCATCCACAAATTCCCGTACCAGATCTCGTCCGGCCTTTGTATTTGTTGCTTTATATTCTGTAAGCGCAGAATCAAACAGGCAGAAGCCGTCGTGATGCTTTGCCGTGAGAACAGCGTACTGCATTCCTGCTTCTTTCGCCAGGCGAACCCATTCACGGGGATTGTAATCCACCGGATCAAACAGGTCAAAATACTGCTTATATTCCGAAACTGTCATCTCCGCCTCGGACATCATCCATTCCCCTTTTGCAGGAATGGAGTAAAGTCCCCAGTGAATAAACATTCCGAATCTTGCTTCCATAAACCATTTCGTTCTCTCTCTGATTTCCTGATTCATAAATTTTTTCCTCCTATCAGCCTTTTACAGCGCCGCCGGACAACGCTTCCACAAAGAATTTACTGAATACACAGTACAGAATAATCGGCGGCAGAATAATAACCACCATCGCAGAAAACAGACCGTTATAATTGGTTCTGAATGAGGTGGTAAATGTGGATAAAAGTGCTGGAACCGTCAGTTTTTCCCTGTCTATGATAACAAGTGACGCCCAGTAATACTCATTCCAGTTATTAAGAAAGGCAAGTACAGCCGCTGTCATAATTCCCGGTCTTGCAATCGGGAAGATCACCTTCCACCAGGTCATTGCATAGCCGCAGCCGTCAATACGTGCAGCCTCCTCCAGTTCATGGGGAATGTTAGCATAGTAGTTCTTTATGACAAAGAAGCTTAATGCAATACCGCTGCAGGCATAAATAAAGATCAGCGCGCCTCTTGTATTATAAATATGAAGTTTATTCACCAGATTATATACCGGATACGTGAGGGCTGTCGCCGGAATAAACATGGTAGAATAAAGAATCATATTAATGAAACCTTTTCCTTTAAATTCCATACGTGCCACTACATAGGCAGACATGGAAATCATAAGAATACTGAGCAAAACAGAAACACCGGCAATGATCAAACTGTTTGCAAAATAGCGCACAACATGAAGGTCTGTAAATGTGGAAATATATCCGTCGATACAGATGGAATCCGGCAGCTGGAAGCCCGGACGGGCAAGGGGATCTTTTTTCAGACTGGACAGTATCAGCCATACCACAGGCATCAGAGATACAAACAGCGCCCATGCAAGACAAATATATGTTACCACTTTTGTCACTCCGTTCATAGACTGAACTGCGGAAGTATGTTTCTTTTTCATTTTGCCACACCTCTCTTTCTGCTGCCGCGGAACAGATAATTATATAAAATATTTACAAGGACAATGATGATCATACCCGCCAGAATCTGGATCACAGCCACTGCATTTGCACGGCCGAACTGTGTTCTGGAGCTGGTGATCGCAAGCTCTCGGATCACATAACTGATACTGTATGTTCCCGCCGCTCCTTTTGTGAGGAAATATACCTCATTGTAAAGCAGGAAGCCGGAGGTTGCTGACAGAATAGAAACCATGCGGAGAGTCTCTTTAATCATAGGAAGGGTGATATGCCAGTCCTGGCGAAGACCGCTTGCTCCGTCCAGCATGGCCGCTTCCTTTACATCCTCCGGAATCGCCATAATATTTCCAAGGATCATTAAGGTTGTAGTACCTGTAAAAAAGATATAGGCACAGGTCATTGCAATAAAAGCAGGTCCTTTTAGCAAGAGAATATTCTCTTTAAATCCCGGCTTAAACAGCCTTATGATCGGGTTTACAATACCGTACAAAGGGCTGTATAACTGCAGGAAAATCATACCCATTGCCGCAGTGGAAATCATATTCGGCATAATGTAGGCATTGCGGACAAACTTGATTCCCCTGACTTTTCTTGACAGCGCCAGAGCGATGAGAGTCGCAATAGGGATCTGTACAAATACGCCCAAAAGCGCCCACATGGAAGAGTTTCTCAGAGCCTCCCAGAAGTATGGATACATTTTAAAAATATAATTGTAGTTGTTCCACATGTCCTTAAATCCGAAGAATTCAGGACTTGTAATGTTTGTATAATCCCATTTACAGAAAGAAGTAAACAAAACTGTCAGAATGGGATATAGGTAAAACACAGCAAACGCAATCAGCGTAGGAGTCAGAAAAGCAAGGATAAAACCTTTGCGTTTCCAGGACTTCTGTTTTGTCATCATTTATTTTTTCCTCCTCACTTGAAACCTTTATCCGAAATTTAGCTAAAAAAGGGGAAGAGAAGTTTCCTTCCCTCCCCTTACATTTCACGGATTCATTATCCAACTAATGCGATAAGTTCCTGTTTTAACTGTTCCAGACGAGCGTCGATGTCTGTTCCCTCAACTGCTGATTCCATCAGCGCGTTGATGATTGCGCTTCCTACGTCAGAGCCCCATGCCTGTCCCATATCGCTTGTGATCGTCTCTGCTGCATTTGCTGCGGAACATGCTGCAGCAAGCTTCATTGTGATCGGATCCTGGCTTTCTTCTGCAAGTGCATTTAAATCTACTGTTGTGTTACATGGATTTGCCTGTACGCCTGTGAAGATCTTCGCCTGTACTTCCGGGCTTACCATGTATTTTACAAATTCAAGGGCAAGCGCCTGTTTTTCTTCGCTCATGTTTGCAGATACGGAAAGTCCGGAACCTGCTGTGATAATAGAAACATTTCCAGGGAAAACTGCCGGTTCAACTTTATCAGCAAGGTCTTCGCCGATACCGCTGGCATTCCATACACCGTTGAATAAAACTGCTGCCATTCCGTTTTTGTTGAAGTCGTCCATAAGGTTTCCAACATCTTCTGTTGTATGGTCGGAACCGTTTGCCTGATCTAAAGTTGCTGCTGTTTTAAATGCTTCTGCAAATAAATCAGAATTAATTGTATCCGGTGTCAGTTCGCTTTCGATCATTGCCCGTCCTTCTTCTGTAGAACCAAGGATTGCGTTCATGATAAAGCTGGAGCCCTGTCCTGCTGCGTATCCGTATGTTCCGTCATCCAGTGCGCGAACTTTTTCCATTGCTGCTCCGAAAGCATCCCAGTCTGCAAATGCTTCTTCCGGTTTTACGCCTGCTTTTTCCAGAACCTCTGCATTGTACCACAGACCGCGGCTCTCTAACTGATCATGTACAGTGTAGATGTGTCCGTCAACATCGTTCTGTGTATAGTTCAGTCCAACTGCATCCTGAAGGTTGTTCTCATCAATAAACGGTTTCAGATCGAGAACAAGTCCCTGGCTGATCGCTGCCAGCGGAAGCGCTACACCACAGTCTACAACATCCGGGAAGTTGCCGCCTGCAACTTCTGCGCTGACGATCTCGTCTCTGTTTTCTACTGCGATAGGCTCAAATTTAATATCGCCGTCTGCGTGCTGTGCTGCGAATTCGTCATAAATATCTCTCATGACTTTGGCTGCCGGCCATTCGCTCTCCTCGTGATAGTAGCCATGATAAAATTCAAGTGTGTTGTCGTCTCCGGCAAATACGGTAGCCGTTGTTCCCGCCATTGTGCCTGCTGCAACCGCTGCTGTTAATAAGATACTGATTGCTCTTTTCTTCATTTTCTTTTCCTCCCGATTTTTTCGATCTCTGTTTGGTAACCTTATGGTACTAAATCGGAGGATTTTTTTGAATGAAGAATCTTTACAAAAAATCTGTATTATTTTTACTTTTTCTTACTCTGCATGTAATTATTTTACCTTTTTTCCTGCCGGGAAAGAATACTCCCACTTTACTTTTCACGGGCCTCTGCCAGCTCCCGAAGAAACTCCGTTTCCTCCTTCTTTCCCAGAAGTACGTCCTGAATATTTTCCATAAAAATTTCCCGGATGTGAGCAGACCACAGATTATTCGGAACCTCAATATGGCAGTCTGCACCCTGTACCAGCTCCACCGCCTGATAAAAACGGGGCATTTCCTCTGCATAATCTCTCAGATCTATTTCCGGATTCGCAGGCATCTGCTCTGTCTCCCTGAGAATCCTTTCCTGTACCGGCTTACTCAGCATATAGGTTACAAAATCCACTGCTGCAGCCCGTTTTCTCTCGTCTTCTGTGTTTCCCAGCATATATCCAAGGCCGGCGGACTCACAGGAAAGAGTCTTCCCTTTTTTAAAGGGCAAAAGAGCGTATTCTGCATCTATTTTCGCCGAAATCATAGGCGCAGCCCAGCTTCCGTTGATGTACATAGCCGATTTTCCCTTGTTAAAGCTGCTGGTATCGTCCCGGTAGCTGTAATCGTTTTCCGCTATGGTGAAGGAATAGAGATCTTTGAGCTGTATCAGAAGCTGATCCAGTCTCTGAAAAGCGGGAAGAGTGCTTTCCTTCCTGCTTTGTATGGGCTCTTCCGTCTCTTCCTGATCTGCGGCAAGCATATGTCCTGCAAGGTAAAGATACGCCTCAGAGGGCATCTGCAGACATTTCACTCTTCTTCCTTCCCTGTCTGACCAGCCCTTAATCTTTCGGCAGACCTGGAGAAATTCCTCCCAGGTTTCCGGCAGACTTTCAATTCCTGCCTTCTCAAAAATTTCTTTGTTATACCAATATCCGCCGCTCAGGAGAAGTACGTCTGAAACAGTATACAGCTTCCCCTCCTCCGTAGTCCAATAGCTCAGATTTACAGGGGCAAGACATTCCTTTAACTGAGGATTTTCTTCTATATAGGGCATGAGATCCAGGGCAAGATTTTTTTCCACCATAAAGTCATACACTGTTTCCGCCTCCGCCCCGCCAAGGAAAAGCAGATCCGGAATATCCCCTACCATCAGCATATCCTCCACTTTTCTGACAAGTTCACTGCCGGAAGGCATAGACACCAGATTCAGCTTCACATTGGGATTTTCTTTTTCGTAATCCATGTAGATTTTGCGCATTGCCACATGGTCGTCTTCTGTGCTTCCCCAGCCGTGCATCAGGGTCAGCTCTACCGGCTCTTCCTTCTGCTTTATACAGCCTGCCGTCCCCAACAAAAGAAAGAGAGAAACCCCTGCCAGAATAACTTTTTTAAGCTTCATCCTCATTCCTTCTTCCATTCTTATATTCTGTGGGAGAAATACCTGTATACTTCTTAAATACTCTGGAAAAATATCCCGTGTCCTCAAATCCTACAGCCTGGGAAATTTTATAAATCTTCCAGTCCGTATCCGTCATATATTCCTTTGCTTTCTCAATCCTTTTTTCCAGCACAGCGTCGAACAGATTGTTTCCGCTTTTCTGCTTGAACAGACGGCTTAAATAGCTGCTGTTTGCATGAAGAGCCTCCGCAATATCATTCAGAGTGATCTTGCCGCTGTAATTTTCTTCAATGTAGGAAAGCATTTTTTCGTAAAGACTTTCCGTTTCTTTTTTCTGCGGCTCTGCCTGCAGTTCACGCTCCAGTTCTTTTTTCTGTTTCTCCAGCTTCTGCGTCACCTTTGCAACTGCCGGAGGAAGTTCTTCCAGAACAGAAAGCTTCAAAACATAATCAGCCGCATCGTAACGGATCGCAGTTCTGGCATATTCAAATTCATTGTATGCGCTTAATATGATCACCTGGATTTCCGGATATTTTTCATAAATGAATTTGCATACCTCAAGCCCGTCCGCTTCCGGCATCCGGATATCTGTGATAACAATATCCGGATGATTTTCTTCTATATATTCTATCAGCGCTCTTCCGTTGTTCAGCACTGCGTCCAATGAACAGTCCATTTTTTCCCAGTTCATCAGCTTCTGTAAGGCTGTACGCAGATACGCTTCATCGTCTGCCGCCGCTACTTTCCACATGTATTGTTCCTCCTCTTTTTTCTGCGGGCAAAATGATCTCTACCTTTGTACCCACATTCTTTTCTCCATATATATTCAAGCTGTAATTTTCACCATATAAAATCTGCAGAAGGCGTCTGGTATTCTCCATCCCTGTGTGGGTATGGCTGATTTTATCCGGAATTTCCGTCAGCGTACTGCCTTCTTCTGTTTTCTCTTCCTGTGAAGAGCCGTTCTGCTGCCCTCTGTCCTCCGGCTTTTTTTCTTCCACATAGCCGACTCCATCGTCGCTGACTGTAATGTGCAGTTTTTCTTCCTGCAGGAACAGCTCCACCTCGACTTTTCCTTCTCCGCTTTTAGGCTCTATTCCATGTGAAACTGCATTCTCCACAATTGCTTCTATGAGAAGCCGCGGGATCAGAAAATCTCCCATTTCCTCCTCACAGTGAATTTCGTAGACAAGCTTATCGTCAAATCGGCTTTTCTGGAGGTAAAGATAAAAATTCACCAGCTCCATTTCTTCGGAAACCGGAATCTTTACTTCTTTTTCCCTGAAGATTTTTCCCTGAACAAGTCTGGAAAATGCCTGTAATCCCTGATACAGCTCCTCATTTCCGGCAAGCTTCGCCTTGATGCTGAACATGGCAAGAATATTAAACTGAAAGTGGGGATTGATCTGTGCCTGAAGATATTTCACCTGTGCCTGTGTTGCAAGGAGCTGCTTCTCATAAACCTGTTCCACAAGATATTTGATCCTGTCTGCCATATCATTGAACACAATACTGATATCCGCAATCTCCTGAATCGAAGAATCCTCCATACGCACATCGAAGTTCTTCTGGCCGAAATCCCGCAGTACCTCCCCCATCTTTTTCAGCGGTCTGGAAAAACGGTAGCTGACACCGAGGTTAAAAAACGCCAGAAACAGTAAGGTCAGAACGATAACTCCCACGAAGGTCAGGAAGGTAGGTTTGAGAATACGGTAAATATTGTTCATTCCCACTGCCACAACTGCCGACATCCCAAAGCCCGCAGTCTCGCTTCTGTAAAGGCTCTGTATGCCTCCTGTCTTTCTCTCTCCGGCAGTATTTCGCCCGGCTGCGATCCACTGTTTTATCTCGTCTCTTCTCTTTATTTCTCCCTTTTTCTTCAGCTCACCGCCATATGCAAGCACTGCATCCCTGCTTGACAGCACCATCCAGCTTCCGTTGTCGAAGTTCTCGATTTCCTGAAACAGAACGTCCATGGCTTTTTCGTCGATTCCAACCACACAGGTTCCTGTTTCCTGCATTTGTTCATCGTAGATCCGAAAACAGAGAACGATTTCTCCATTTTCTCTGGTTACCCGATAAAGCTCTTCCCCTTCCCTGAATTCCTGCTGCAAGCTCTGATAGGAAAGCTCTTTCAGCCGGGCGGCAGAGGCGGTCATAGGATAATAATGGCTTTTTACATATTCGCCCTTCCTGTTAAAAAGACAGACGCTTACAACGAAAGGCTTTTGCTGTACTGCCATATTTCTTTCCGAAAACAGCTCCATACTGTAAGAAAGCTGTTTCTCCATTTCTTCTCTGTCTGACCAGTTCCCGGAAAAAAAGTCTTTGAGAACTGCGTTATGCCGGATCGCCACTCCTCCATCCTGGATGAACTGGATTTTTTCCCTGTACTCCTGCTGGGTATTTTTCAGCGTATTTTCCATATCTTCCCGGATATCTCCGTGAAAGAAAATAAAAAAAAGCGCCAGCATCACAGCCCCGAACAACACCAGGGCGCTGACAGAAGTAAACATCGTCATGATTGTAAATTCCCGGTTTAAAGATTTCTTCTTATTTTTCCTCTGCATAACCCCTCCAAAGACAAGCTCCTCTTACCATGTATATTTCATACAATGTGTGTTTCATTATATCTTATTTTATGGGCAGAATCAACAAAAACAAAAGAGGCAGTACTCATCGACTGTCAAGTTATAAGTAAACAGTAAAAAAAATCCCCCAGAGTCACCAACTCCGGGGGCAATAAAAGCATTACAAATATTCTTCTTATCTACATGCTTTTTTGAAAATATTCTATTTGCTGTCAAATCTCACTTTTAAATTTCTAAAAATGGCATCGGTCTTTTCTGCAAAGATTCCGATAAAGGTTCCTGTGAAGCTCATTCGGAAGGTTCCCTCTGTACAGAGTCCCGCTGTACGTCCCCGGCCGATACTTTGCTCCTCATTTCCTTCTGTAATGAAAGAAAATCTGTAAAACTGATCATCCGCTTTCAGCTTCAGCGTCACGTTCCCGGCAGATACAGGAATTTTTTCAAGTACAGTATATGTTTCATGTATGCACTGCGCATAGCAAATATACTGCTGTCCATTTTCCTCTGTCGTGTAAACGTCATAATGATATCCGTCATTGTAAAAGGCTGTGAGTCCCGCGCGGTTTCCGGCTCTTCCGTTCTCTCCTGACCAGACTGTCACCTCTGCTTCCGCTGTAAATTCTTCCTGGCGGATTCCTATCCATGCAGGACTTCCTTCCTCATTCAATGTCGCGTTATTTCCGCGAAGAAGCAGCTGTTTATTTTCTGTATCGCGCACATATTCTGACATATCCGGATTTCTCAGAAACGCATATTTCACGCTGAACTCCTCATCCTCAAAAGTATCCTCAAAAACAACTTCCGTCTCATCTTCTGCTTCTGCCGGAAGTTCCCCCTCCATCTCAAAATCAACGGTTCCGTCATTTCCAACTGTCAGCCAGCCGTCCTCCGTCCATGTGACAGGCGCCAGAAAAGTTTCTCTTCCCAGGTTATGGAGCATGAGATATCCATACTCCCCTTTTAACGGACGGATTCCGTGAAAGATCATCCACCAGTTCCCGTCAGCATCCTCCACAAGATCGCCATGGCCCACACCCGCTAGGTCTCCCTTTTGATAATCTTTATGGGAAAGAATGGGATTGTGAGGACAGGCTTCATAAGGTCCATAAGGATTTCGGGAGCGCTGCAGGGTTTCCATGTGCCCGTACTCTGTTCCTCCCTCCGCAAGCATCAGATAGTAATATCCGCCTTTTTTATAAATATGGGGGCCTTCCGGACATCTGCCTCCGCAGCCATAATTAATTACTCGGCTTTCTGTAAGCTTTTCCCCTGTCATGGGATCCACTTCGCACATCTGGATTGTACTTGTACCATCTTCCAGATTTCCGGTTGTCGTATAGTAAACCTTTCCGTCCTCGTCAAAGAACAGGGAAGGATCGATTCCGCCCTGCTTCACCCAGCAAGGCTCTGACCAGCCCTCTTCCGGATTTCGGGTATGCACGATAAAGTTTCCTTTATCAGAAACATTTGTGACTGTCATATAAAACCAGCCTTCATGGTATCGGATGGTGGGCGCGTAAATACCGCCGGAAGCATGGCAGCCATCCAGCTTTACCTGCTCTTTACTTGTAAGGCAGTGTCCTACCGGCTCCCACTGCGCCAGATTTTTACTGTGAAAAAGAGGCACTCCCGGAAAAAATTCAAAGCTTGAATTTACCAGATAAAAGTTGTCCCCAGCTCTGCACACAGATGGATCCGGGTAAAATCCTCTGATCACCGGATTTTTATATTTCATAAAAGACCTCCCTGGAGGATGTTCCAATTCGGATTGTTTTGTCCTCGCTGTAGTCATCCACTTTCACAGTGACACGTTTCGTCTCTCCCGGTGCAAGCTCTATTTTCTCAAAGCCTTTGAGTTCCTGGAAAGGCTGGTCCTCTTTTCTATTTTTCGGGGCAAGATAAATCTGTACTGTCTCTTTTCCCGCAAGATCGCCGATATTCGTAACGTCGCAGCTCACCAGAACCTCGTCGTTCTTTTTTTCCACACCTGGATTGCTGTATGCAAATTTTGTATAGGACAGTCCGTGTCCGAAGCAGAACTGCGGCTCCACCTCATAGGTATCGTTATAGCGATAACCTACGAAAACACCTTCTTTATAGTGGACGGATTTTCCTCCCGGAAATTCTCCCAGTGCATGCGCGGAACAATCCGTATGTTTTTTATAGAAGGTTTCCGGAAGCTTTCCGGAAGGGTTCACTGCACCAAACAGTGTCTCTGCAAGTGCTCTTCCGCCTTCCATTCCTGCATACCAGCTCCAGATAACCGTCGCTGCATCGGCAATCCATTCTCCCATTTCCACAGGACTGCCGCCCACAAAGGAAATGACTGTATCCGGATTGATTTTCAGGAGTTCCCGAATCAGTTCATCCTGTTCATAAGGAAGCTTCATATCAGCCCTGTCATTTCCCTCACTGTCATGATCATGATTCAGACCGCCCACAAAAATAATGTTTTCATATTTTGCAGCGGCTTCCAGTGCTTCTTTGCGGAGCTTTTCCCGTTTTTCCTTCAGCTGTTCATCCAAATCTGCCTCTCTTGTTTTTCCGCCGCCGTCCTCAAGACTTGTCTCCTGCCAGTTTGCATCACTTTCCTGTGACTTTTCCTCACGGCAGTAGCCGGGCAGATAATCCACCTTTACATTTCCGCCAAGAAGAGTCTTGATTCCCATAAGAGGAGTAATCTCGTACAGCGCTTTTATTTCGGCGCTTCCGCCGCCGTTGGCATGGGTGCAGTTCGCGTTTTCACCGATCACAAGAAGCTTTTTCACTGCTTTGGGAGAAAGAGGCAGCACATTCTTCTCATTTTTCAGAAGAACAACAGATTCTCTCGCCACGTTGAGTGCTTTTTCCCTGTGTTCCGGCGTATTGTAGGTTCCGGATTTACGCTGACCGTCCAGCATATGAAGACGCATCATCAGCATAAGAATATGCGTTACTTTTTCATCGATGACAGACTGCGAAATCTCCCCTTTCTCCACTTTTTCCTTTAAAGGCTTTGCCATAAAGTAGTCTTCAAAATCATAGGTGACAGACATCTCAATATCCAGCTGAGAATTGGCGGCCTTCTCTGTGTCGTGTACCGCACCCCAGTCCGAAATGATGACTCCATCATATTCCCATTCTTTTCTGAGAATATCATTCAGAAGATACTCACTCTGGCAGCAATGCTCGCCGTGCAGAAGATTGTAGGCTCCCATGATCGTATAAACATCCGCTTTTTTTACTGCATCCTTAAATGCAGGAAGATAAATCTCCCTAAGCGCCTTCTCATCCACCTGAACATCCACCCATAGACGCTCTGTCTCCTGGTTGTTCGCTGCAAAATGCTTCACGCAGGCAGCCACATCCCAGTTCTGAACGCCTTTGATATATGGGACAGCCAGTTCCTTTGTAAGAAAGGGATCCTCGCTGAAATACTCAAAGTTTCTTCCGCAGAGCGGGCTTCTTTTTATATTCACACCCGGTCCGAGAATTACATCTTTTCCTCTTCCTCTGGCTTCCTCCCCAAGCACAGAGCCTGTATCAAAGGCAAGACTGCGGTTCCAGGTGGATGCCAGCGCACTGTTACAGGGAAGATAGGTTACATAGTCATCGGAATTCCCCACTGTCTGCCAGGATGCAGGAAAAAATTCCTGACGTACTCCCATAGGGCCGTCTGACATAGAGAGGGGAGGAATCCCCACTCTCTCTACTCCTCCGGTACGAAAAAGCTCCGCACCGTGTATCATACTTATTTTTTCATCTAAGGTCAGTTTCGCCGCCAGTTCTTCTGCCCGGCTGCGCAGTTCCTTATCTTTCATTACTTTGTTCCTCCTGTCGAAATCCGGTGTTTTTCCCTCTGTCTGAAACACAAAAGTTTAAGCCTTCTCACTTTACATCAGGCAAACAGCTTCTCCGCCTTCGGAAAGAAGGATCACAGTGTCTTTTTCTTCTGTTTTTGCCTCAGCCCCCTGAATCTGGCTGCACACTGTGTTTACAAGACGTACTCTGCATCCGCCTGCCCCATTTGCCTTAACTGTAAGTGTATTTCCTTCCTTTACAGCCTTCAGAGTTAAAAGCTCTCCATTATTCTGATATACGGTAAATTCTGCGCTGTCTTTTATGTCAAAGACTTTAAATTCAACATTATCCTTAAATCCGTACTGTACATTTTCAAACGCAACTCCAGTCGGCACAATACTGTTTTCTCTCACCCACAGCGGAATGGAAAGATAGCTGTGCTTCTCCTCTCTCCAGCATCCGCCCTCTGCAGTCTCTCCTGTGAGATAATTTGTCCAGGTTCCTTCCGGAAGATAATAAACAGCAATTCCGTCCTCATTGAAGATCGGAGCTACAAGAAGACTGTCTCCAAGCATATACTGGCTGTCCAGATAGCGGCAATTTCTGTCGTTCTCAAATTCCAGAGGCATACTGCGCATCATCGGTATCCCTGTTCTGGAAGTATATACGGCACTGCTGTACAGATACGGGAGAAGACTGAGTTTCAGCTTTGTAAAGAAACGTACCACATCCACAGCTTCCTCATCGTAGATCCACGGCACACGGTAAGAGGTACTTCCGTGGAGACGGCTGTGTGTGGAAAGAAGTCCGAATGCACACCAGCGTTTGTAAACGTCCGGCGTGGACTGGCTCTCAAAACCTCCAATATCGTGGCTCCAGAATCCAAAACCGCTGCTTGTCAGGGACAGGCCGCCGCGCAGACTCTCTTCCATAGATTCATAATCTGACCAGCAGTCGCCGCCCCAATGTACCGGGAACTTCTGACCGCCCACTGTTGCGGAGCGGGCAAATAAAACGGCTTCTTCTTTTCCGCGTTTCTTTTCCAATACCTCATATACCGCCTTATTGTAAAGGTAAGTATAATAATTATGCATTTTCTCGGCATTTGCACCATTATAATAAACAGCGTCTGTCGGGATTCTTTCACCAAAGTCCGTTTTAAAGCAGTCCACACCCATATCAAGAAGCTGCTCCAGTTTTTCCTGATACCATTTCGTTGCTTCCGGATTGGTAAAGTCTACGATAGCAAGCCCCGGCTGCCACATATCCCACTGCCATACGTCTCCATTGGGACGTTTCAGGAAATATCCTTTCTCCATTCCTTCTTCAAAAAGAACAGATTCCTGTCCGATATAGGAGTTGATCCACACACAGATTTTGATTCCTTTTGCCTTGATGCGCTTCAGCATTCCTGCAGGGTCCGGGAAGACTCTCTCATCCCACACAAAGTCCGTCCAGTGGAACTCTCTCATCCAACAGCAGTCAAAGTGGAAAACACTGAGCGGGATTCCCCTCTCCAGCATTCCATCAATAAAACTCATAACCGTTTTTTCGTCATAATCCGTAGTAAAGGATGTTGACAGCCACAGACCGAAGGTCCACTGCGCCGGAAGGGACGGTTTTCCTGTCAAATCTGTATAGCGCATCAACACTTCCTTCATAGACGGTCCGTTAATCAGGAAATAATCCAGATTTTCTCCTTTTACGCTGAAGCCAACCTTTGTCACCTGTTCTGTGGCAACCTCAAATTCCACCTTCTCCGGATGATTTACAAAAACGCCATATCCCCGGTTTGTAAGATAAAACGGAATATTCTTATAAGACTGTTCTGTACTTGTTCCGCCGTCCTCATTCCAGATTTCCACAGACTGTCCGTTCTTTACAAAAGGAGTGAAACGCTCCCCGAGACCATAGACAAGTTCACCCACAGACAAGCCTAACTGCTGACGCATATAAGCGTTGTCGCCCTTATCGTAGGCAAAACCTTTCCAGTCCGTTTTCATGTAGGATAAATCGCGCCATCCGCTCTTAGTGAGAAGTTCGCCCTCTCTTTCGTAACGCATGGACCAGTTTTCCGTGTCGATCACCAGACTTAAGCTTCCGCTTTTCACAATCAGAAGGTTTTCTTTTTCTTCCACCTCCATATGCCCCTGTCTGGGATATTCCAGTTCAAACTGCGGACCATCCGGGCGTACCCCCTTATGATGCCAGGTCTGTACCCGGATAATTTCCGACATCGGAGCAGTAATACGGATTGTCAGATTAATCCCTCCAAGCGTATCTCCCTTATGGTTGATTCTCCCCGTAGGCGCACAGAGGATCACTTCCTCTTCTTTTATTTTCTTTTCATATACATGCTGTGGTGTAAAGCATTCATATCCCTCTTTAAATAACCAGCATCCGTTATGGAATTTCATTCCTTATGTCCTCCTTTATCTTTCCCTGTCTTTGATATCTTTTTTGATTAGTCTCATTATAAAAAACTTCTCACCTTATTCCTACCTCATTTTTTGGAGCAAAAATACCCTCATTTTCCGTGATTTCACATTGCATATCCGCCCAAAGTGAATTAAACTATATTGTGAAAAATCTACTGCGGAAATACATAAAGGAAAACATATGACATTGAAGAATTTTTATATAAAGCTTTTTACAAAACAGAATGTGGGAAAGCAGCTTCACCGGCTGTTTATTATCACGATTTTAATCCCCCTGCTTCTGGCAGGCTCTGTGATCTTCCCTATTTTTTCAATACAGCTCTCTCACAAATATGAGAACCTGTGTGAGTCTAAGGCTAACCACGTTCGTTCCGTTCTTGTCTCCACAACCATTTACCTGAGAGAAATTTATGAAAAGCTTTCCACAGATGAAACGCTGCGCCAGCTTCTTTCCTCAGATTATTCCTCAGCCAGAGAGGCAGAGCTCGCCTTTAATCAGTATACGGGCTTTACAGATACGCTGAAAACCACTACGACTCTTTCCTCTATCAGGCTCTACGCAGACGCGGCAGTTTTAAAGCATGAGACTCCTTTTTCCTATTATTATCCCATCACAGAAGAAGTAAAGTCTCTTCCCTGGTATCAGACCTCTTCCCATACCAGAAGCTGCTTCTGGCAGGCTGAATCAAGACCGGGTGCAAATGAGGTCGTGTACTGGGAGCTGAATTACTACTGCCGTATCCCGATTCCCAAGACCTCCTCCTATGCCGTCCTTGTCATGTCTGTGTCGGATAACTATCTGCGCAGTCTGATCGGAGAGGATGAATATAATATTTATGTCTGTGCCAACGACGGTCCCGTATTTTTCAGTTCTGACAGAAAATACGGCGGAAAGCCTTTTCCCGTGGAAATTACAGATTCCACAGGAAAGCTGAAAAAAACAGGAAAGCTGTCTCTGTCCGGAAAAAATGCCATTGCTTCCATACAAACCCTGCGGCCTGCGGAAACTTCCGACTATCTTTATGTGGCAGTTTCCAACCCTAAAGCGCTCCCTGACATCCGTAATGTGACCTTCCTCTTTCTGCTGATCACAGCCTTTACTCTGTCAATATCCGCTCTGCTGATCTATCTCTTCTCCGAATATTTCAGTGCCCGGATACAGACTCTGCGTCTTGCCATGCATAAGGCTGCGCGAAATGATTATGAAATCGTTAATTCTATTCAGGGAGACGATGAGCTAACCGCTGCTTTTCATGACCTGAAGCTTATGGTGCAAAAGCTGAAAAAAGATGAAGCCCGGATTTACGAGGCTCAGATTAAGGAACAGCAGCTCTCCAATCAGCAGCAGCAAATGGAGCTGAAGCTTCTTGCCAACCAGATCAATCCGCACTTTTTATACAATACGCTGGAAACCATCCGCATGAAAGCATTTGCAGAAGGCAACCGGGAGGTCGCCACTGCCATCAAGCTTCTGGGCAAATCCATGCGCTATGTGCTGAACAATACAAAAACCACTGCAACGACACTGGATAAAGAACTGGATTACATACAGGTCTACCTGGCCATCCAGAAAATGCGATTTGAAGAGAGACTCGAATATTCTCTCACTGTTGATTCCGCTCTGGATACCAGGCAGTGTCTGATTCTTCCGCTTCTTATCCAGCCCATTGTCGAAAACGCGATTTCCCATGGTCTGGAGCCTACCGGAAGAGAGGGATTTATCTCCATTACCGTATACCGGGATAATGAATCTCTGATCGCAGAGGTCTTCGACAACGGTCAGGGACTGACAGAGGAGGAGCTCCTTGATGTAGTCTCCCATCTTGACACCCCGCGCCCGAATTCAGACCATGGAGTAGGGCTTTACAATATCAATAACCGTGTACATCTGTATTACGGAAAACAGTACGGGCTCCGCTTCAGAAGCAGCCCCGGAGAGGGAACTCTTGCCATCCTGGAGATTCCACTATGTAATTTAACGGAGGAAACAAAATGAATGTACTAATCGCAGATGATGAACGTGTAGTTCTCGAAGGCCTGAAATATATCATAGACTGGGAAGCCCTTGGTTTTACAATCTGCCAGACTGCCATGAACGGGGAAGACGCTCTGGAGAAAATCCTCAGCCTGAATCCGGATCTGGTTCTTCTTGACATCCGTATGCCCAAGAAAAACGGCATTGAAGTCGTTCAGGAAGCTGTAGAGCAGGGCTATACCGGAAAAATCATCATCCTCAGCGGTGTCTCAGACTTCAAACTGGCACAGACTGCCATGCGCTACGGAGTAGACTTCTATCTGACAAAGCCTATTGATGAGGATGAACTGGAGGAAGCTGTTTCCACCATCCACGACCTGATTGAAAAAGAAGCCCGGGAACATACCTCCTTCACCCAGTACAGAGACAAAGCCAAGCAGAGCATTCTGGAAGAAATTCTTCTTGGTAAATGTGATTACCACACCCTTGATGTGGAGGATCTGCATCTGAATGCTAATATTTATCAGGTAATCTCCTATGAAAATTATAATCAGGATTATTTTTTCCAGACCTGGAATTTTGCAGACTTGATCCGTGTTACAAATCAGGATAATAATTCTTTTGATGTGATCGAACTGGAGCGGCGTAAAATTATTTTATTAAAGGGTGATTTCGCAATCTCCCGGTTTGAAAATCTTCGGAAGCATTACCGTGTTGCTCCCCAGAAGGGTTCTCCCTTTGACTCCATTTTTATTGCCTGCGGGCAGAAGGTGTCCCGTATCAGTGACATTCATTTCTCCT
Source organism: Clostridiales bacterium (assembly GCA_019416265.1). GTDB lineage: Bacteria > Bacillota > Clostridia > Lachnospirales > Lachnospiraceae > Blautia_A. Next base: position 16,880 of record DXXQ01000052.1, read on the forward strand.
ACGAGGATGTGTGCCGTCTCCTGAACCGCCGCTTCTTCTGTGAGGAAAACCAGCACATTGTCAGCTATGAGGAACTTGCTCTTCCTCTGAACAGGCATCTGACCGCCATAACCAGGGAAATGGCTCCGGACTATGCGGAGCGCTTCTCCAACTATATTCAGTCTCATAACCAGACACTGATCGCAGAGACCTTAAAAGAGCTTGGAGACAGCCTCCGGTATGCAGATGCAGACATTACAGCAATTAAGCATCTCCTCATTGATATTTATATTCTCGTAAAGCAGAAAATCATGCAAATGCATACGGATAGTGATATCCCCTTCCTTGCAAATGCATCTGCCATTGATCTTCTGGAACGAAAATATTATCTTTTTGAGATTATCAAGTTCCTTGCAGAACAATTTGACCTGTGGACCAATTCCGTGGGATGTACCTCAGGCGAAAATGTGGTGGATGAAGTTCTCTACTACATCCACCACAATTACAGTGAAAATATGAAACTGGAAACCATTGCTCCCCTCTACGGCTATAACAGTTCGTATCTTGGTAAAATATTCAACAGAAAATTGGGAGTAAATTTCAATACCTATGTGGATCAGGTCCGTATTGAACAGGCCAAACGCCTTCTTGAACAAAAGAACCTCAAAGTCTACGAAATTGCCCAGCAGATCGGATACAGCAATGTTGACTATTTCCATAAAAAATTCAAGAAATTTGTGGGAACCAGCCCTGCGGAGTACCGCAAAACTCTAACATCTGCCGACTCCAATCCGCAGCAGATTTTGTAAATGCCAGCCCGCAGCCGTGTCCTCCTGAAGGATATATGCGGCACTGGTGCCTTACCCCCTTATCCTTCAGCGCTTCAGCCATATGTCTTGCATTGGAAGGCGGCACGCAGTCGTCATCTTCACATGCCCATACAAAAGTCGGAGGATAGTCTTTTTTTACCAGATTTTCTACAGAGAGGGGCTCCCGAAGCTCCTCTTTTCCGCCTGTAAGGTTCTGGAAGCTGCCTTCGTGCTGTTCCTTTGTAAAGCTGATAACAGGATAACTTAAAACCAGCTTGTCAGGGCGGGCAGAAAACTCCCGGTAACGGACAGCTGTTTCCACTGAGACTTCCGCCATTTCTCTATATACTGTCTCTGCCGCTTCTTCATACAGAGCAGCCTCCGAGGCACAGAGATGACCTCCCGCAGATGCACCTATAAGTGTGATGTCACAGGGATTTACCCCATATTCCTGTGCATGTGCCCTGACATACTGTATGGCAAGAGCCAGATCTGCCTGAGGAGCCGGATAGCGGCAAGGGGAAACCCTGTATTTCAGAATAAAGGCGCGATACCCCTTTGCTTCCATCAGATGGAGTACCGGAGTTCCCTCTCCGCTGAAGCATACCGCTTCATAGCCACCTCCCGGGCAGATAATCACTGCCGGTCTGCGTTTTGGTTCTTTTTCTTCAGGAACAGAAGTGAGCAGAAAAACGCTGTCCTTTCCGCCCTTTCTCTCCTTCTCCAGATTCCATTCACTTTCCTTTGGATCCCACAGAGAGATACATCTGCGCGTTTTATTTTCTGTAATATCCAGGATCAGATTTACCGTATTCATAAGCTGATCTGAAATCACGGTAAACGGCTCTCCCCAGGGTGTTTTGCCGTGCCACTCAGAAAGGGCGATCGGCTGATCTGCAAGTTCCTTAGGAAACATTTCCAGAAGGAATTCCGAATAAAAAATCTTTAAGTATTCTTCCATATGAGGATATGCAAGAATATCGTTCATAGAGTGATATTTCGTAAATCTCATACAGCGTCTCCTTATTTTGTCCGAATTTTAATTGTTACAGGCATATTAGTATCAATGGCTCCTGCCCGAATATGCATTCCCTCATCGTCTATATTCCAGGTCACCGGTACATCATATCCCAGAATACTGACCTCCTGGATCAATCCGTGGAAAAGAGGTGCATACTTTTCTTTCGGAAGTCCCAGAGACTTGATCGTCACGTTTCCATCTTCAGGAAATCTCATAGCAAAAGCATAAATACTGCTGCCTCTGGAAACAAATCGGAAATCTTCCTCTGTGTACGGCGGCTCCTCATTATCGGAAAAATGTCCTTCCGCCACATTAACGCTTCCTTCTCCGCAAATCTTCCATGGCTTGCTGCCATAGACCGCCTCTTTGTTTTTCTTCATCCATTCTCCGATTTCCAGAAGGATTTCTCTGTCCCTGTCAGGAATACTTCCATCCCCTTTCGGGCCTACATTCAATAAAAGGTTTCCGTTTTTGCTCACTGCCTCTATCAGAGTACAGATAATCTGTCGGGCATTTTTGTAATCCAGAGTGTCCGTATAGCACCAGGAATTTTTGGCAATGGCAGTATCTGTCTGCCATACATAAGGCTTTGCCTGGGCAAGAGCACCTCTCTCTACCTCCACAATCCCGCTTCCAAAGGCCATAGCGTCAAATTTATAGCAGATCATTACTTTTTTGCCCCACTGTACTCCTCTGTTATAGTAATATGCCGTCATTTTTTTCAGCACCTCCTTAAAGGCATCATGCTGAATCCACCAATCGAAATAGAGAAGCGACGGCTGATATTTGTCAATGATCTCGCAGGTTCTTAACAGCCAGTCATTCAAATATTCCTGTGTGGGATAAGGCCTGCTCTGCAAATCGTGTTCATTGGAAGGCTCCGGCATTGCAGGCCAGTAGAAATCCCCCCTCTTCATAGGATCCTTAATGTCACTGTCAAATTCTTTTCCATGGCTCATAAAGAACCAGTGCTCTGCCCTGTGCGAAGAAGTACAAAACGTCATTCCTTCCTCCTCGATCGCTTCCTTTAATTCTCCCAGAAGATCTCTGTGCGGTCCCATATCAAAGGCATTGTATTTCGAAATCTCACTTTTATACATCTGGAACCCGTCATGATGCTCTGCCACAGGAAATACATATCCGGCTCCTGCTTCTTTAAATATGGCCGCCCACTCTTTTGGGTCAAATTTCTCTGCCTGAAAAAGGGGAATAAAATCTTTATATCCGAATTTTTTATGTTCTCCAAAGGTTTTTCTGTGATATTCCCATTCTTCCTTTTCTTTGATATACATATTCCTGGAATACCATTCGTTCGCATGGGCTGCAAGACTGTAAAGGCCCCAGTGGATAAAAATCCCGAATTTCGCCTTCGGAAACCATTCCGGTACCTCCGCCTCAAAAAGAGAATCCCAGTCTGCATGGTATGGCCCCTGCTCTGCTACTCTGTCAATTTCTTCCAGATACTTCTTTTCCTGCTGTTCTGTCAACATATCTCTTTCCTCCTGCTGTAAAAAATAGCAACATCCTTCGGCGGCAGGGTTATTTCTTCTCCCGCTTTTTTCTCATTTCCTGTAAGAAGCTCTGTTCCGCTTTCCTTCACAATTATGGTGCGTGTCTCTGTACCGTGGTTCAAAAAGAACAGAAAGCTTCCGTTTTCGTTGCAGCGCTGTGTCACTTCCAGGTCTTCCCTGGGTTCTGCCAATGGTTCCAGATTGCATCGGGCGCAGAGTTCCTCTGCAAACCGTCTGTAAAATGCTTCGTTGGAACGAGTCGCCACATACCATGCCTTCCCCTTTCCAAAACTATTCTCTGTCAATACCGGAGATCCTGCATAGAAATCCTCCTGATATACGCTTCTGACCTCCGCTCCTTCCGGATGGCTGATGTCACAGAGAAGCTTCGCCGGATATTTTTCTCCCTGATACAGGAAATGATTTTCCGCACCATGAGGAAGGGCGTCAGATTCTTCCACCCAGATTCCCAGAATATCGCGGAGTTTTCCAGGATATCCTCCTGTGATAACAAGATCATTTTCATCTACGATTCCGCTGAAAAATGTTGTCACAAAAGTTCCTCCCTCTTTTACAAAGGCTCTTATTTTCTCGTCATGTCCTTTTTTCGTCATATAGAGAACAGGAGCGATCACAAGCTTATACGGTTCCAGGTCATCCTCCGGTCCTATAATATCCACAGGAATGTTCAGGGAATGGAGGGCCTGATAATAGTGAAAGACCTCATCTTTGTATTTCAGCTCACAGCTCGGGCCTGCCGAAAGCTCGATTCCCCACCAGTTTTCCCAGTCAAAACAGATAGCCGCTTTTGCATTGCATTTTGCACCGAGAGTCAGGCCTCCAATTTTCTCCAGTTCTTCCCCCAGCCGGGTCACTTCCCGAAAAACCCTGGTGTTTTCATTCCCCACATGATCGATCACTGCACCATGAAGCTTTTCACAGGCTCCGATGGATCTTCGCATCTGGAAAAACATCACCGCATCTGCCCCGTGAGCAATTGCCTGATAGCTCCACAGCCGCATAATGCCCGGGCGCTTCAGCGCATTATAGGAAAGCCAGTTGGTCACACTGGGGGTCTGTTCCATGAGTACAAAGGGCTCTCCCCCTTTGATCCCCCGCATCAGGTCATGGCTCATGGCAATCTGGGCCGGCTTATCCTCGTTTGCAGGATAATTATCCCAGGAAACAAAGTCCATTTCCCCGGCCCATTTTTTATAATCCAGCGTTTTATAGAATCCCATCAGGTTTGTCGTCACAGGGATATCCGGAGTAATCTTTTTAATGGCATCATACTCCCTTTTATAACAGTTTTGAAGGCTTTCTGAATTAAATCTTCGATAATCAATGGAAATTCCCTGGAACTGAGTTCGTTCATATTCAAAATGCTCACTTAAAAGATTCGGAAGTACGATTTCATCCCAGTCGTAGAAGGTATGTCCCCAGAACGAAGTATTCCAGGCCCTGTTCAATTCTTCAATGGTTTTATATCTGTCCTTCAGCCACACCCGGAAAGCTTTTTCACAGTTTTCACAGTAACATTCTCCGCCGAACTCATTGGAAATATGCCATGCTACAATGTTGTCGTAATCTTTGTAGCGCTCTGCAATTTTTTCTGCCAGACGAACCGAATATTTCCGGTAGGTCGGACTATTCGGGCAGGAATTATGGCGTCCTCCGAATTTTCGTTTTCTTCCGTCAAATTCCACCCGGAGGATATCCGGATATTTCTTTGCCATCCATGCAGGATGGGCTCCTGTTGAAGTTGCAAGGCAGACCTGTAAACCATTTTCTTTCACAAGCTCCATAATTTTATCCAGCTTCTCGAAATGATACTCATTCTCAGACGGCTGCAGCGATGCCCAGCTGAATACGTTTAATGTAACAATGTCAATGTGCGCTTTTTTCAAAAGGCGCATATCCTCCGCCCAGATTTCCTCCGGCCACTGTTCCGGATTATAGTCGCCGCCATATACCATTTTTTTTACTTTACTGCTGTATGTCATATTGTTCCTCCACAAAATATGTCCCTGTAAGTAAACTGATCTGCATCAGATAATGATAGAAAAGACCCGGAAGCTGACTCCGGGTCTTCTATGCAGTTATTCTGCTGTTGTTGTATCAGTTGTTTCTTCTGTTTCCTCTACCGGCTCTTCATCTGCAGCTCCCTCTGTTGCATCAGTCTCAGAATCTGTATCTGCCTCTGTGTCAGGATAGTTCTTCGCTGACTCAAGACCTGCTGCTTTCTGGTCTTTCGCATTCTGCATATCCACTGCCAGAACATCTTCATATCCAAGTCCTACTGCTGTTTCCTGCATATCTTTGAGTATGCTGTTAAACTCATCCTCATCTGCAGCAAAGATCATTTTCCATGTGTTATCAACAACAGTTGCTTTACACTGGCTTCTGATAGTTGTAATATTGGAATCTTCTGTTGGCGCTGTGTAGCCGGAACCCGGAGCAACCATGATCATGTCGTTATTCTCAAGGTATTCCATTGTTGTCTGAGCGCCCATATGTTCACGCCAGTCTTCATCCAGCGGTGTTTTTGTATTTTCGATTGTTGTTTCCCAAAGATTGCAATCATATGGCTCGCCAATAGATTCGTCGATGTCCCCAAGGTTGATCGGTTTAAAATTCAGAGCAGAGATACCGTCTTTCCAGTTACCACCGCCGTATTCTTCCGGCACAGGCTCCTCATTGCTCGGAAGCGCCTTTTTGCCATACTCCGTAATTTCTGCTTTTCCGTCCTCATTGATGTCCCATGTCAGTCCCTTAATACCTGCTGCACCGCTGGACTGTCCGTTGAGCTCTACGCCCTCCGGAGAATACAGCCAGTCAATAAAGTCTGCCATTCTCTGCGGGTCCTCTGCTGTGCTTCCCACTGCGATAACTCCCTGAGAGTTTCCTTCCGGGCAGTTTCCATAAGAAAAAATCTGCATATCTTCAACAGGAGCGAACATATATCCTTTACCTTCTGCTTTTCTCTCTGTTGTGTTATACATACTCTGTGCTAACCACGGCCATGGTCCGTACAAAATCTTTCCATTTGCATATTTTGAGGAGAGTGTATCGTAGTTCTGTGAAGTGGAATCCGGATCGACCAGACCTCTCTGGTTTGCCTCGTACAGGAATTTCACAACCTGAACATAAATAGAATCGCTGTCGATGATGCTCTGGTAATCAGATGCGTCAGCCTTTGCCAGCACAAATCCGATCTCATCATATCCGTACATACATGCAAACTGTTTTGCATTGTTCATCATGCTTGCGTCCCAGTCTTTAAAGAAAGAAAAAGCATAAATATCGTCTGTACCTTCTATTTCGCGGGCTTTTGCCTGCATCTGCTCCATAACATCCAGGAAATCATCCATATTTTTCATTTCCGGATAACCAAGCTCTGCGTAGTAATCCCAGCGGATATATGGTCCGAAAGTCGGTTCAAGGCCTTCGCTTGCTCCTGTTGCAGGCTCGGAGGATACAGAGTTTGGGAATACATACATCCCCTCTTTGTCTGTCAGCATTGCATTTGTTTTTTCAATGGCAACACCGTAGTTCTCAACGATGTCCTTTCCTTCCATCAGCTCTGTACAGTCCATGATCAGTTCAGAATCTACAAGATCGCCTACTTTTCCATTACTTGTGTTGACCAGAACCAGATCTCCAAGCTCTCCTGCTGCGGAACGGGTCTGGTAAAGAGTCTGTCCGCCGCCTGCTACGTTGGGAGCGATAATATTAAGTTCCATATTGAATCTGTCTTTCACAACCTTTGCGAACCATCCGCTCTGAATTCCCTGGTAATTGGCAAACTCATCATAAACATCTACGGTAAGGAATTCATCGTAGCCGCTCTCATTTTCAGCGGTTTCCGTACCTTCTGTACTCTCTGCTTTTGTTTCTGTCTTTTCAGTCTTTTTTTCTTCACTGCTTCCGCAGCCGGTCAGCATAGAAGCTGCCATTGCTGTGCATAATAAAATGCTCACTGCTTTCTTACTCATAATTTTTCTCCTTTTATTTTTTATGTAATACACTTTTCCTGTTTATCAACCCTTTACAGATCCGATCATAATACCTTTTACAAAGAATCTCTGGAACATCGGATAAATGCACAGAATCGGAAGTACAACGATTACGGAAACAGTCATACGAATGGAAGTTCCCGTCTGCTGCGTTGCAAGTACGGCTCCGCTTAAAGCGGCAGTTCCGCTGTTCTTAACCATTGCGGCAAGGGAGCTTGCCTGATTGATATAAGTATACAACAGATACTGTAAAGAGTACAATTTCTGATCTGTAATATAAATCAGCGTATCCTGATAATTGTTCCACTGGTTAACAGCGGAAAAAATTGCAACTGTTGCAAGAATCGGCGTGCAGGTCGGAAGGATAATTTTATAAAAAATCTTAAAGATTCCTGCTCCGTCAATCTCTGCTGCTTCCTGTAAAGCTCTGGGAAGAGATTCCACATACGTTTTTACAAGAATAATATTGAAAGGCTGTACAATTGCCGGAATTACATATACCCAGAAGGTATTTGTCAGATGCAGGTTTTTCATTGTGATGAACATTGGAATCAAACCCGCATTAAAATACATTGTGATTACCACAATACGATACCAGAGTTTTCTCTTCCACATTTTCTCCTGTGTGAACATAAATCCCAGAAATGCAGAAGCAAGCACTGTACCGACTGTTCCAAGAACTGTTTTTGCAACAGATACCAGTGCAGCTGTTCCAAGTCCCTTAATTTCCATCAGCGCCGCATAATTGCTGAAATGAATGCCCTTCGGCACAAAATTGACAGCGCCTGCAGCACTTAGGTCATTTGCACTGATCGTATTAATTACCATATAATAGAAAGGATAAATGCAGATCAGCGTAAAAATTCCGAACAAGGTATAGTTTATTACATTAAAGATCCGGTCTCCTTTAGATACCTTTTTCCGTTTCATCATTTTCCCCTTTCTTTAAATAATGGATTCTCCACGTGTCTTTTTGGATACCAGGTTAACGATCGTAAGCAAAGCCACGCTGACAATACTCTTCATCATACTGATCGCTGTCGCCAGCGAGTAACTGCTTCCGGTCATACCTATATTGTAAACGTAAAGATCCAGCACCTGAATATGTTCTTTATTAAATGAGTTCTGGAATACGAAATACTGATCCATTCCATTGTTCAGGAAGTTTGAAATCGCAAGCATCAGCATAATAAAGAAGGTCGGCATCAGTGCGGGTAACGTAATGTTTTTTATAAGCTGAAAACGGTTTGCACCGTCAATGCTCGCAGCTTCATAAAGCTCCTGGTCAATACTTGCAATGGACGCCAGATACATAATTGCTCCCCATCCAAGACCTTTCCAGGTATTCCATAACAGCATCCACAGATAAGTATGAGAATCGCTGTCCAGAAACTTCAGAGGCTCAGTGATAACTCCCAGATTCTGAAGGAAAGTGTTCACCATACCTGTAGAAGAAAATAAACTGAAAGCTACGGAATATACCAGTACCCAACTGATGAAGTTCGGCAGTGTGGTAAATGTCTGTACAAAGGTTTTAAACCATTTGCACTTGATCTCATTAAGGAAAATCGCAAATCCAACCGGAAGGATTGACGTTGCAATTCCCAGTAAACTCATGGCAAAGGTGTTCTTCATAACCTGAATCAGCTGTGTCACCTGAGTTTTGTTTGTAAAAAGCATCTTGAACCACTGAAGACCTACAAATTCACAATCGGAAAGAGCTCTTGGCGGTTTGTAGTCAAAAAAGGAATAAATCCATCCATGCAGCGGAAAGTATGAAAAAAGGAATACCAATACCAGAAACGGTAAAATCCAAAGAAAATACTTAATTCCTCTTTTATCCTTCATCCTTCCAGACGAGACACTTTTTGCGGCAGTTTTATTTTTTTTCATCTCCCTGACCTCCTAATCTTTTTACTGCTCCTGCAGTTCTTCGCACAACTGCGTGATCTCTTGTCTGGAAATATCCTATCATTGTACCTGTCAAATAAATACCCGAAAAATTCATGCTTATTTCATGAGAAAATTAGATTTTTTTTACATTCCGCTGGGAATCTCTATTTTTGCCGGTAATTTATTGCGAAAAATTCCGGTAGTTATTTCTTTTTCTTCTCTATATGATGGGATTAACCAAAAGAAAGACGTAAAATGATGGAGGGATTTCTATGAGAACGAAAATGATGAATCCGGTGTTTGACTTTATTAACACCCTGTGTAATTTCACAGTCTTAAACCTTGTGTTTCTGATCACCTGTCTTCCGGTGGTGACCATCGGGGCAGCTCTTTCTTCTTTATACTATGTAACGCTCAGGGAAGCCCGGGGAGAATACGGCTATCTGGTCCGTACCTATTTGAAAGAATTTAAATCCAATCTGAAATCGGGAACAGGCGCTTTTCTGCTTCTCTTCGCACTGGGAGCCGCAATCCTGTTCGGACTTTCCTTCTGGTATTTCCTTGGAACTACTTTTTCCGCAGTAGTTCTGGGTCTTCTGTTTATCGGAAGTCTTCTGTGGTTGTTTACCTTCAGCTATACCTTCCCGCTGATCGGACGTTTTGAAAACACAGTAAAGCAGACGTTGAAAAACGCCTTTTCCATTGCCATGTGCAATATGAAATCAACCCTTCTGCTTCTGCTTACCGATGCTTTATTCCTTTTCTTCTGCCTGTATTTTGCGCCAATGAAGCTCCTTATGGTTCTTTTCGGCTTCGCTTTCCTGGCGTACTGCCAGTCCTTTATCCTGAATAAGGTTTTCGAACCTTATGAAAAAGAGCAGCTTGAAGATACAAATGCAGAAATAATTGCAGAAATGCATTAAGTAAGATTCAGAATTAACTACGTTATCATTTATTTGGAGGATAGAACACTATGAATTTTGGTTTTTTTGATGATGCAAACAAAGAATATGCCATCACCACCCCGGAAACACCGCTTCCGTGGATCAATTACCTTGGAAATGAGGACTTCTTTTCCCTGATTTCCAACACCTGCGGCGGTTACAGCTTTTACAAGGATGCAAAACTGCTTCGCCTGACCCGTTACCGCTACAACAATGTTCCGGCTGATACAAACGGACGTTACTACTTTATCAAACACGGCGACATTGTCTGGAATCCTGCATGGCAGCCATCAAAGACAGCCCTTGATAAATATGAATGCCGCCACGGACTTGGATACAGCCGCTTCCATTCTGAAAAAAACGGCATTTCCGCAGAATTAACCGCCTTTGTCCCGCTCCATGAAACCTGTGAGGTGAACCGCCTCGTTCTCAAAAATACAACGGATGCTGTTCAGGAACTAACCCTGACTTCCTATGTGGAATTTTGTTTCTGGAATGCAGTGGACGACTCCACCAACTTCCAGAGAAATCTGAGCCTTGGCGAAGTGGAAGTCTGCGGCTCTACCATTTACCACAAAACCGAATACCGCGAACGCAGAAATCATTACGCTTACTATACGGTGAACACGCCGGTTGACGGCTTCGACACAAGCAGAGACGAGTTCCTTGGCGTATACGGAAATATCGAACATCCCAAGGCTGTACTTGCCGGAAAAGCAAATAACTCCCTGGCAAGCGGCGGCGCTGTCATAGGTTCTCACATGATAAAAATAACCCTGCAGCCGGGAGAGGAAAAAAACTATATCTTCCTCCTTGGTTATGCAGAAAATCCGTTGGAAGAAAAATGGGAAGCTCCCAATACGATTAACAAAGCTCCTGCCAAAGCCGCTATTTCACGTTTTTCCACAGATGAACAGGTCTCAACAGCTCTCAATGCATTAAAAGACTACTGGGAAAAACTTCTGTCCGGCTATTCCGTAAAAAGCGCTGACGAAAAGCTTGACCGCATGGTAAACATCTGGAACCAGTATCAGTGTATGGTGACCTTTAATATGTCCCGTTCCGCCTCTTACTTTGAATCCGGTACAGGAAGGGGCATGGGCTTCCGCGATTCCTGTCAGGATCTTCTCGGTTTCGTACACCTGATCCCTGACCGCGCCCGCCAGAGAATTCTTGATATTGCGGCAACACAGTTTGAAGATGGAAGCGCTTACCATCAGTACCAGCCGCTGACAAAGAAAGGAAACTCCGACATTGGAAGCGGTTTCAACGACGACCCGCTCTGGCTGATCGCCGGAACTGCCGCTTATATAAAAGAAACAGGAGATTTCAGTATTCTGGAAGAAATGGTAGATTTCAATAATGACCATACTCTTGCGAAACCGCTCCTTGAGCATCTGAAACGTTCCTTTGACTACACGCTGACCCATCTTGGTCCCCATAAGCTCCCTTTGATCGGGCGCGCTGACTGGAACGACTGCCTGAACCTGAACTGTTTCTCAAAAGAACCCGGCGAATCCTTCCAGACTTTCGGCCCATCTGAAGGACCTGTTGCGGAATCTGTTTTCATTGCCGGTATGTTTGTAAAATATGGAACTGAATATGCGCAGATCCAAAAGCTTCTCGGCAACCGGGAAGAAGCAGACCGCGCCCTTGATGCTGTTGATGAAATGTATCAGACTGTCCTTGATGCAGGCTGGGACGGAGAATGGTTCCTCCGCGCCTACGATGCAGCCGGAGAAAAAGTCGGTTCCAATGAATGTGAAGAAGGTAAGATTTACATTGAACCTCAGGGCTTCTGCGTTCTTGCCGACATTGGCGTAAAGGAAGGCAAAGCAGAGCAGGCGCTGGACAGCGTGAAAAAGTATCTGGATACCAAATACGGAATCGTTCTCCAACAGCCTGCATACTCCAAATACTACCTGAACCTTGGGGAAATTTCCTCCTATCCGCCGGGATATAAAGAAAACGCAGGTATTTTCTGCCACAACAACCCCTGGGTTTCCATTGCTGAGACACGAATCGGCAGAGGCAGCCGCGCCTTTGAGATTTACCGCCGCACCTGTCCTGCCTATATCGAAGACATCAGTGAAATCCACCGCACAGAACCTTATGTTTATTCCCAGATGATTGCAGGAAAGGATGCCCCCAAACACGGGGAAGCCAAAAACAGCTGGCTGACCGGAACAGCAGCATGGACCTTCGTCAACGTGTCCCAGTATATTCTCGGTATCCGCCCAACCTTCCACGGACTGGAGATCGATCCCTGCATTCCGTCTGAAATGGATGGTTTCCAGGCAGTACGCCGTTACCGCGGCAGTTCCTTCCATATTACTGTTAAAAATCCGAATCATGTGGAAAAAGGCGTGAAAACAATGACAGTAAATGGAAAAGAAATGAACGGCAGCTGCATTATGCCGGAAGACGGCGTAAAAGAATATCAGGTCGAAATCCTGATGGGATAAATGAATCATATTATTTTCCATTAAACAAAACCCCTCGGAGAGACACATTCTCCAAGGGGTCTTACTATATAATTACATATATCCTGTTATTCCGCTTCCTCTTCTGTTTCCGCTGCTTCTTCTGTTTCTGCAGCATCCTCAGCTTCCTCTTCTGCTTCAAAAGGAATTACTGCGCCGTCATAAGTATTATTGATGTATTCTTTGATTTCGTCAGATTTCAGTACTTCTACAAGAGCCTGGATCTTTTCGCTGCTTTCATTGCCTTCTTTTACTGCAATTACATTTACATAGTTTTTAGCTGCCTCGGAGTCTGCTTCTTCAATGGCAAGAGCATCTTTCGCTACAGAAAGTCCTGCCTGAAGAGCATAGTTTCCGTTAAGAACTACAAAAGAAGTTTCCTCTGCAACACGCGCTACCTGTGCAGCTTCCAGCTCAATAATCTCTACATCGTGAGGATTTTCTTCAATGTCGTTGATGGTTGCATTCAGTCCTGCACCCTCTTTCAGGGTAATGATTCCATTGTCCTGAAGGAGAAGAAGGGCTCTTGCCTCGTTTGTGGTATCGTTTGGAACTGCGATGGTATCGCCGTCTTCCAGTTCGTCAAGGCTTTTCTTTGTTCCCGGATAAATTCCGAATGGTTCATAGTGAATGTCACCTGCGTCAAAAAGCTCAGTGCCTTTTTCTTCGTTGAACTGATTCATGTATGTAATGTGCTGGAAATAGTTTGCATCCATTTCTTCGCTGTCTACCACTTCGTTTGGAAGTACATAATCATCAAACACCTTGATTTCCAGTTCATAGCCTTTTTCTTCAAGGAGAGGTTTCGCCTGCTCCAGAATCTCTGCGTGAGGAGTTGCGGATGCTGCGATTGTGATTGTTTTATCATCGTCTGCCAATACGTTAAAGCTGAATGTACTTACTGCTAATACCCCTGTTAATGCTGCTGCCACTAATTTTTTCATGTCTTAAATCCTCCGTTTTTCTTAATTTATTATTTTCATTTATTGCTTTTATTTATTATTTCTCTGTTCAAGAACACTCCAACGTTCTTGCTGCCTGATCATTTTCTCTTATCCAGTTTATTCGCAATAACTGTTCCCACTACCTGGAACAGCTGCATCAGAAGGATCAGAAGAATAACCGTTACGATCATAATGTCCGCCTGCCATCTGTGATAACCATAACGGATGGCAATGTCTCCAAGACCACCGGCACCGACACAACCCGCCATTGCAGAATAGCCGAGGATAGTTCCCACTGCGATCGTCGCACCATTAATTAATGAAGTACGTGCCTCCACAAGGAGAACCTTTGTGATAATTCTGAAATCGCTTGCTCCCATAGAGCGGGCTGCTTCAATTACACCTTTATCGACTTCTTTTAAAGAAGATTCCACCATTCTGGCGATAAATGGAATCGCTGCCAAGGTCAGGGGAACGATGGCTGCTGTAGGACCGTAGCTCTTTCCAACTATCATCTTGGTAAATGGAATGATCAGCATCAGAAGAATCAGGAACGGAATGCTTCGCACAATATTTGCAATTACATCCAATACCTTGTAAACTGGTGCATTTGGTCTTAATCCATCCTTATCTGTCACTGCCAGACACACCCCCATTGGAACTCCCAAAAGATATCCAATAATGCTGGAGCCCAATGTCATATAAAGAGACTCACCAATTCCGGTGACAATCATATCTACTACCTGTTCATTCCACATATTCCGTTGCCTCCCCTATTGCTAATCCTCTTTCCTTCAGAAATGCTTTCATTGCCTCTACATTTGTGCTGCCCTTGGCAAATTCAAGAATCATTTCGCCTTTGGCCACACCGCCCACATTCTTCGTGTCTGCCTTTAAGATGTTTACAGGCTCATGGAAAGTAAGAATCAGGTTTGCGATTACCGGCTCGAAAGCTGAGTTCTCTGAAAATACGATTCGAATGGTCTCTCCGCTTCGGATTCTGTCCTGGGTTTTGGATTTTTTCTTTTCCACATCAGAACCTGTATCCTTACGGATCAGATCTTTGGCAACCGCTGACTTCGGATTTGTAAAGATTTCGGATACAAGTCCCTGTTCTTCCACTACCCCTTCTTTCATAATTGCCACATGAGTACAGATCTCGCGGACAACTGACATCTGATGGGTAATAATTACGATCGTGATGCCGAATCTCTTATTAATATCCTGCAAAAGCTCCAGTATGGAAGAGGTAGTCTGCGGGTCAAGGGCGCTTGTGGCCTCATCGCAGAGAAGAATCTTCGGATCGGAGGCAAGGGCTCTTGCAATTGCCACCCTCTGTTTCTGTCCGCCGGATAACTGTGCCGGATAACTGTTCTGCTTATCGCTCAATCCTACGATTTCCAAAAGCTCGGCAGCGCGCTTATGCGCCTCCGCCTTTTTCTTTCCCTGAATGTATAGCGGGAAGCAGACATTTTCCAAAACAGATTTCTGCATCAACAGATTGAAATGCTGGAAAATCATTCCAATATCCTCTCTCTGCTTACGCAATTCCTTCTTTGTCAGATCCCCAAGCGCTTTTCCATCAATCAGTACGCGGCCTTCGCTGGGTTCTTCCAGGAAGTTCATACAGCGCACCAGCGTACTTTTACCAGCGCCGGACATACCAATGATTCCGTAAATATCTCCGGACTCAATGGATAAGTTTACATGATTAAGTGCCTGAACCATTCCATCCGTTGTCTGGAAGGTCTTGCACACATTTTCAATTACAATACCAGACATGTCTTCACCTTTCTCTTTTTCGTCGATGACAATACTATACCATGTTTTTTCCAAAAGTGTTAATCCATAAAACATAGGACTGGTTATAGTCTGTCTCTATAGCAGTTTCAGTATATCATATAATTAACTATATAGGGGGAATTTATTGTAATTTTTCCCAAAAATATATAGCCTTTATGCCGAAGGGACTTTAGAAAGCTTCTGCACTTACCATTTAAAATCACTCAAATTTTAAGGGAGACATTTTGCCTCCCTGTTTTATTTCATATTGTCTTCATCCTCAACCTCACGGCAAACTCCCTGTTTTCCTCTGTCACTTCCACAGTACCGTCCATAAACTCCATGATTTTTCTGACGCTTTTCAGGCCGATCTGATTGCTTTCCAGGTGATTTTGTTCGGATTTTATCTTGTTTTTGATAAGAATGCAAAGCTCTGGTTCTGATGTAACTTCTATGTGTACCGGCGTTTTTTTATCTGCATATTTAATGATATTGGAAAACAGATTGTTAAATACCCGCTTCAGCATGGCTGTATCTGCCAGCACGGTTTTTTCCCCGTTCTCCGGCAAATCCTTCTCCAATTCTGTCTGAAATCCCGCCAGTTCCAGAAATTCCATATGCTCTCCCAGTTCCTTAAGAATGGTACTCTGCTTCACACTTTCCAGTTTTGGATCGTCCCGTTCAAGCTTTACTTCATCGTAGACAAGCGCATATTCAAACATCCTGTCTGTCATCTCCCGGATATCCTCTGTTTTACGGATACAGCGTTTGATATACTCCTCCTGCTGCTCCTGACTTCGTCCAAGCCTCACAATTTCCAGATACCCCTTTAAGATTGTAAGAGGCGTGCGAAGGTCATGGGAAAGCGCGGCAATCAGCTCCTGATTTGACTTATGAAGCTCCTGCTCATTGGCAAGCTTCTCGCTTAAAGTGATACGCAGACTATCCAGCTCCTTTGCAAGAACACCAAGTTCATCCTCTCCTTCTTCATGTACAGGTATGTCAAGATTTCCCGACGCCATCTCGAGAATCTCCCCTTTAAGCTTCTCCACAACACGCATCTTTCTCGTTACAAAATATAAGATCACCGCCAGAAACCAGAGGATGCACACAACCAGACAGAAGATCAGATAGGGAACAAGAAAAAACATACTGTGATAAAGATATATCATAACAGCCGCATATCCGTTTTTGAATTTCAGATTAACAGTATGAGACTTCTCGGCAATACCATCCGTCCACTCATAGCCCATATTAAAAAGAAAGTTATCTCTGTTTTCCACAAAAGCAGACGGAGCTCTGCCTGCCCTGTACATCCCATCCTCGATCCCGTAAATATAGATTGCCGTATATTTGTCCGCCAGATCAAAAAACGGCTGTATTGCCTCTACACCCTCCTCATCATCCTCCGATTCCGGTATCTCATATTTTCGGGCTTCTTCGCTCAGTTTTGTAAAAATATCCTCCTCAGGTTCCGGCAAAAACGAAATCTCCACAGGACAATTTTCTATCAGCCAGTACCAGAACGGCCACTTCTGTGTCCAAAGCCCGCGATAAAGCAAAAGGCTTGTCACTCCTGCCACAACGATCAGCAAAATCAGCTTCGTCCGTATCTTTTTAATCACAATGATACCCCTTTCCCCAGGAAGTCTTAATCAGTACCGGATTCTTAGGATCCGCCTCGATCTTCTGGCGCAGATTCCGGATATGTACCATCACCGTATTATTCGCTCCATAATAATAAGGCTCCTTCCAGATCGCCTCATATAACCTTGATGCAGAAAAAATCTGCCTCCTGTGCGTCACCAGAAGCTTCAGCATTTCATATTCTGTGTTCGTCAGTTCTATCTTCTTCTTATCAAGAGTTACTTCTTCCCGAACTGCGTCAATTTCCAGTCCGTGATAACGAATCACCCCTCCCTTTGGAAGAATCTCCGTATCCTCTTTTCCCCGATATACCTGATATCTCCGGATCAGCGCCTTCGTTCTCCCGATCAGCTCTGAATAGGAAAAAGGCTTCGCCAGATAATCGTCCCCTCCGCTTGAGAAGCCCAGAAGCTTATCGCTGTCCGTTGTGCGGGCGCTCAGAAACAAAATCGGCGCGTTGCTCCTTTCCCGAATCTTTATACATGTTTCATATCCATTCATTCTGGGCATCATAATATCAAGGATAATAAGGTCAAACGGATCCTCCTCCAGAAGCCTTAAAGCTTCTGTTCCATCTGCCGCCTCCCTTACCAGATATCCTTCTCCGGACAGAAGTACGTTTGCAATTTCACGGATTTCCGGATTATCGTCAACAATCAAAATACAGGGATTTCTGTCTGTCATTTTTCTTTCTCCTTCTCAATACATAGCAGCTTTATACTGGCTTTATTATAACTCATTTTTTCAAAAACTTTATTTTCTTTAAGAAAACTTAAGAATTTCTTTTGGGATTTTCTAAGAAGACTGCGTTATAATACAGTAGAATTTTTTAAAAAAGGAGGTTGTTTCCTTGAAATCAAATAAAAAAATCATTCCCTATTTCGCACTTTTCGGCCTTACTCTGTTCTTCTGCTGGCTCTTTGCAGGACGTCTTGGTATGTTCGGTTCTGAGGTTGACTGGCTGAGTCAGCACAGTGTAATTCCTGATTATTTCAGACAGCAATTCTATGAAACAGGAGAGCTTTTTCCTGAATTCGCCCCCTCCTTAGGCGGAGGTCAAAACATCTATAACTTTGCCTATTACGGGCTTTTCAGCCCGCTTATACTGCCCTCTTATCTGCTTCCTTCTGTAAAAATGAGCACCTATCTGATGGCAGTCAGCTTCCTTACCCTTGCAGCTTCCGTCCTGCTTTTTTATTACTGGATGGGACGGCATGGCTTTTCCGGAAGCATCTGTTTTGGCACAGCTCTTCTCTTTCTTCTGGCCGGTCCTATGATTTTTCAGTCCTACCGCCAGATTATGTTTGTGAACTATATGCCCTTTCTCCTTCTTGCGCTTATCGGAGTAGATATCTTTTTGGAGAAAAAGAGATTTATGCTTATGACAGCCGGCATTTTCCTTATGATCATGACCAGTTTTTATTACAGTATCTGTGGAATGCTGGTCATCTTTATATATGGAATCGCAAACTTTTCCTGGAAACAAAACAAAAAAATCCGTAGATTTTTTTACTTTACCGTGCCGTTTTTTACTGCTGTTTTTACCTCCGCCTTCCTTTTAGTTCCCACTGCAGGCGCCCTTCTTGTGCGAAGTGGTAAGACGGCAAAAACACAGTTGAAAAATCTGTTTATACCTGATTTTTCTCTGAAACACTTCACCTATACAGGATATGGTATCGGACTTTCCGTGGGAATTCTGGCCGTGCTGATACTGGGCATATTTCTTTTAAAATACAGCGAAAAGCTCATGTGTATTTTATGTATGGCTGTACTCACACTCCCTGTATTTTCCTGTATATTAAACGGCGGACTTTATCTCAGAGACAAAGCTTTTATTCCTTTTATACCTCTGCTTTGTTACCTTACAGCCTCCCTTCTGCAGAGAATACAGACCCTGTTTTCACAGGATTCTCTTCCTGTTATTCTCTTAGCACCTTTTTTGATTTATCTTGCAGTCGCAGGATTTTATATCAATCAGGAGCTTGGCTCCAATGCAGACAAAGACCTCTGTGAATCCCTGTGGGATTCCTCATGGAAATCCGAAATAGATGCGGCTCTGGCTCAGGAAAAAGGATTGTACAGATTGGAACAGGACGGTTCTCTTAAAGAAGATAATTCCAACATGAACCGTATCTGGAATCCAGCCCAGTGGACAACAACTCTGTATTCCTCTGCCTATAATCAGGATTACCAGACCTTCCTTACCGATACGTTCCAAACAGAGCTTCCTTACAACAATGCCATCTCCCACTCCACTGCCGGAAACCCTCTGTTTCGTAAGCTGATGGGAGTCAAACGCCTGATAAGCAGAGAGGAAAACGGGAATTTTTCCACAGAACTTATGGAATCTGCAGCGCCGGTTCTCTATGCAACCGATAAGCTGCTTTCCTCAGAAGATTACAGAGAACTGCCCTTTCCCTATAATCAGACAGCCCTTATGGAATACGCTGTAGCAGACAATACGGCAAAGAAAAATACAGACGAAAAAGCAAAAATAATGGACAGCGCCGTCCCTGTGGAAATCACATTTCCCAAAGACAGCGCCATCCAAAAGAAAGGAGACTGCTATCATATCCAAACAGAAAAATCCATAGATACCGTTCTTTATACAGAACCGAAATCCGGCATCGGAAAGCAGCTTTTTTTCCTGCAGTTTGAAGTAAAAAACGCCCGGCCAAACCACAGTGTTTCCATAAAGCTTAACGGAATCCGAAATAAATTAAGCGCAGCCAATCATATTTATCATAACGACAATACCACCTTCACCTTTGTCACAGAGCTGGAAGCAGGACAGAGGGAAATCCCTGTTACCTTCAGTCATGGCGATTACACCCTGACCAACATAAAAAGTTATACGGGAGCTCCGTCTCTTCTGACTGACGCCTCTCTTTATCAGTCAGAATTCCTTCCTGACAAGGCTCATACAAAGGGAAATCACATTGCCGGAAAGCTTTCTTTCTCCAAAAACGGCTATGTGATCACCTCTATTCCTTTTGACAAAGGTTTTGAAGTGAAAATCGACGGCTGTACAATTACACCTGAAAAAGTCAATACTGCCTTCCTTGGCTTTCCTCTTTCCGAAGGAAACCATTACCTGGAAATCACCTATCATGCTCCCGGCGTAAAGGCAGGCAGGATCCTGTCTCTATTGGGACTTTTCCTCTGGGGATTTTCCTTTTTTATCAGTCAGTATGCCTATCAAAAATCCCGCTTGCGGCATCTCTCAGGGCATCAGCCTCTCGTACATCTCCCCAAGGGCTCGTTTGTCCATTAGCTTCGGAACCGGATAAAGAGGATTGGCTTCTTTGTCTGCCCGCGCTGCCATTTCCGGAATATCCTCTCTGCGGATTTCCGGTATCTTATCCGGAATTCCCATAAGGGTATTCATCCTGCGGATCCATGAAATAAAGGCGGCGCTGGCGCTTCCATCGCTGGCTTTTTTGTCTGCAATACCGGAAAGGCGGGCAAGACGAGCCAGCTTTTCACTGCAGTCTGTTCCGTATTCTTCCAGAAAATATGGAAGGATAATTGCATTTGCAAGACCGTGGGCAATGCCGTACTGACCGCCGAGAGAATGGGCAACTGCATGGACGTATCCCACATAAGAGCGGGTAAAGGCAACCCCTGCACAGTAAGAGGCCCGAAGCATATTTCTGCGGGCTTCTTTATCCTCTCCCTTTTCATAAGCACGATATAAATTCTTTACAATGAGGCAGACAGCCTCCTCCGCCATATCCCTGGTAAGCTTTGTAGTGCTTCTCCCGATGTAGGCTTCCACCGCGTGAGTGAGGGCATCCATTCCCGTGGTTGCCGTCAGCATTTCAGGAAGTCCAATCGTAAGCTGGGGAACCAGGATCGCATAATCCGGAATCAGCACAAAGTCATTGATCGGATATTTATAATGGGTTTCACTGTCCGTGATCACTGCCGCAAGGGTCGTCTCACTGCCGGAGCCTGCTGTTGTAGGAATGGCAATAAAAAGAGGTGTGGGACGGATGATTTTGAGGAGCCCTTTCATCTTCTGTACAGGCAGATGAGGACGCGCCACTCTTGCTCCCACAATCTTCGCACAATCCATTACAGAGCCGCCTCCTATGGACAGGATTGCCTGCGCGTCAATTTCCCGGTAAATCTTCACCGCTTCTTCAATATTGTCTATGGTTGGATTTGGAACAGTTTTGTCATAAACCTCATAGCGGATTTCCGCTTCTGCAAGCTTCTTTTCCAGCTTCTGCATCAGCGGATGACGATGTACTGTCCGGCCGGAAAGGATCAGAAGAGATTCTACTCCTTTCTTCTTTAAAAGAGGAACAATCGAGCCCATTCCTTTCAGAAGCTTCGGCTCTGTATAAGGCAGGAGCGGGATTGCCATGTGAAAGGCTTCCTGATAAATACGGCAATATACTTTTTTCAGATTATTCATAAAGTCACCTCCAATTTCATATCCATATGCTTCTTTTATTCTCTCTTATATAGCGTCTTTCTCTGATCTCATACCTTTCCGGATCACCTATTCTATTTTCAGTCTGCGCAGAAGACGGGCTGTGGGAAGTCCTCTTCTGTCCCATCCTCTTGCGTGATAATATACCTTCTTCATCTTCTTCAGCGGAACCTTTGACGTAGGATCTTTTGGATCCTGAAGGGTATTCACAAGTCTCTTGGGAAGAACATCTTTTTTCTCATTTACACCAAATCTGCGGTTCAGTTCTCGCTCCAGATTATATCCTCTCTCCCCGCATCGAATATATTTTCCAAAGGACATTTTCATTCCTGTCACATACTCAAAGGCCTTGGTATGATGAAAAACAGGCAGATGAAAAAAGGCAATTTCCGGAAACTTATTTATGATCCTCACCGCACTTGCGCACCACGGAAGAACCCTGTTTACAGCCTTTGTATAAAAGGCCTTCGGATGACGGATCAAAGGCGACGGGAAAAAGGCATAGCTGGTGAAAAGGCACTCTCCGGTTGCTGAGAGCATTTCCATTAAGTCCTGAAACAGCATGGTCAGATCGCCTTTTCCATGATAAGTTGTCTGGTTGATCGAAAGTCCCAGACCTTCCAGGATCGTAAGATATCCTCCATTTAAGTGACAGCCTCCCCGGTTGCTCACTGCATAGCCCAGTCCCAGACCAACCGCCTTACGGGGTTCATAGGCTGCCAGTTCCATTCCTTTTACATGGTTTGCAAATTCTTTACCGCCGTATTTTTCTGACAGGCGTTTGCTTCCCAGAGCCAGTTCCTCTCCAATTCCCCGGCGATAGGCTATCTTTTCAAACAGCTCTGAAAGCTTCTCTGTCTCTGAGAAATTCAGCCCGTTTTTCCATAACCCTTTTTCATTTGCTTCCATGGCATAGGCAATGGTATTTGCACAGGAGATCGTATCCAGTCCCAGCTCGTCCAGCTGGTGGTTCCAGTTCATGATCACTCCCAGATCTGCATTTTCAAATCCGCATCCCAGAAGAGACAATGTCTCCAGCTCCGGCCCCTTCACAGCCTTTCCCTCCACCTTTACTGTACGGGCGCAGCGGATCGGACAGCTCAGACAGCCGTTATTTTTCAGATTATACTCCTCTGCAAGTGTCTCTCCGCTGAGCTTTTCATATTCCTTAAACCGTCCATATTTGTAGTTTCTTGTGGCAAGCATCCCTTTTTCCTGCATGGGACGGACAAGACTTGCTGTACCAAGCCTTGGAAGCTGATCTCCCGTCAGCGGATGTTTCCTCAGATAGGCGATCCACTTCTTTGTGTGCGCCTTCATCCTGTCTTTTTCCATCACCTGGGGCTTCTTATTTCCGCTGGCGCAGATTGCCTTCACCCTCATCCAGCCCAGGACAGCGCCTGTGCCACCTCTGCCTGCTGCCCTCTCACC
>DXXQ01000053.1 GCA_019416265.1 Clostridiales bacterium
TGTATAAGAGACAGCTGAAGATGTACTCCCCAGTCTACCCCATTTCCGGTCGGATAACATCTATTTAATTTTTCATAAACATCCATACAAGAAAAACCTGCTGCAACCGCACGTACTTTTTTTTCGCCCATATTTTCCTCCTTCTCACTGTACAGCCCCTGTATTTCTCCGCAACACTGTCCCTGACGGAGCTGCCGGGGTATTATTTCCATTTCCTAGAAATCAAAAAAGCAGATGCTCGTAAAGCTATTATGAAAGAATTTTCCAGAAACAACAGAACACTTCTGTCATCAGCCCCTGCTGTTTCTGAATCATCCCAAACAATAAAACATCCGCAGAACGCACTTTTTATTGTCCCACTGTGTTTTACAGCTCAAAATATCTCACAGACATCTGCCTATTCATATTTTTTACCATATCCAAAAGCACCATTCATTCCACATACTTTGGAAGCAAATTCAGCTGCTGCTGCCAGACTTTCTCTGATTGCAGTTTCTCCTGTAATTCCCTTTTTCAGGTGATCTGTATAAGCAACCATAAACGATGTGATCAGAGAATCTCCTGCACCCATGGTGTCAACAACTTCCTTGATCGGTACCGCTTTCTGCACATAATATTCCTGTCCATCATATAAAATACAGCCATCTGCACCTCTGGATGCAACAGCAAGCTTTGGTCCATAGGAAACAATCTTTTTCAGATGTTCTCTGGCTTCTTCATCTGTTCCGTCAAAAGAGCAGAATGCATAATCAACAGTTGGTGCTACTTCTGCATAATAGGAATCCTCTGAGTCATCTGAAAAATCAAATGAAATCGGCACACCCGCTTCACGGATTTTTGGAAGTTCTTTCTCCATAAAACAATAATTTCCAGAATGTACAAAATCAAACTGTCTGATATACTCAAGATCAAATCGGTCTAATACATATGGTGTTTTTCCACGGATACCACCTTCATTAGATCCTAAGAACACTCTGTCTCCATCAACCAAAGTTGCTCGCGCACAACCATTTTCTCCTTCTAACTGTTTGCACTTTACTGTCTCAATCCCAATATCATCTAAAGCATACATAACATGTTCTGCTTCAGCATCATTGCCGAAATATCCCATATATGCACTTCTTTTTGCACCAAACATTTTGGCATATACTGCAAAATTTACACAGTTTCCACCCGGATACATTGTTTTAATATGCTCATATTTATCTACAACATTATCACCAAAACCTAATGCGCTTACATCATACATTTTCTCATTCTCCTTTTCGCCTGCCCATAAATTTCAGGTCATTGCGAAATTCCCATTTTCTGATCTCTTATTGCATTTTAGAATTCCGCAATGATCTGTCTCTGTGATTAATATTCAACAACACCCATGTATCTTCTCATGTCAGTTGGATGACATCTCTTATCCTGAAGAGCATTTCTGTATGCAACACTCATTGCATAAAATACCATTGCATTAAAGTACTCTACGCAGCTGTCGTCAATTGCGTCAAGTCCAAGGTCATTTGCATCGATCACTTCATATTTCTTTGCATATTTGTTCAGGAATACTTCTGCTCTTTCATCCATAACGCGGTTTCTTCCGCGGCTCTTTAATAAAATATAAAGATGATCTTCATCTGTTACTTCAAATGGTCCATGGAAGTATTCTGCTGAATTTAAGTAGCAGCAATCCATCCACTGCATCTCCTGAAGTGAGCAAATAGCAAATCCATATGCAGATGCATAAGCTGCTCCTGAACCCATGATATATAAGAACGGTTCTTTTGCATATTTTTCAGCAAAAAGCCATGTTCTGTTTTTTACGCTCTTGACAGCAGCTCTTACGATACCATCTGCTTTTTCAAGTCCGTCTGCCACTGCATCGTATAATTTATAGTCTGGCTCCTGAGCTTTCATTAACTCATTCAAAATGTTTAATACAATACCCTGTGGTTTATCCTTTTCATTTGTATCATCTTCCCAGGAATATACAATTGGATTTAATGAACTGTCATCACAGGCTGATCCAGGTGTATGTGTCATTGCTACAACTGCTGCGCCAAGATCTTTTGCTAAATGTGCTGCTTCTACAGTCTCTTTTGTATTTCCACCATGAGAGCAGATAAATACAAGACTTGTTTTTCCAAGGTGTGTCGGAGGTGTTACAACAAATTCTTTACTTGTGATCCAGTCAGCATGCATTGTCTTGGATTCGGTACGTACGAAATAATATCCTGGATAAAGATCTACCAAAGATCCTCCGCATGCTACAAAATATACATCTTCGATTTTTTCTCTTCCGTTTAAAATTTGGGTTACTAATTCTTTCATTGTCTTATTCTCCTTCTATTATAAAAATTTTATGTTTAAAGCATTGCTGAAATAGTACAGAATACCAATGCCATTGCTGTTACTAAAATAAAGAACTTCCAAATTGTCTTCCACCACTGACCAAAGGTAATCTTACATACAGCAAGTCCTGCAACGGTCATGCCTGCTGTCGGGCTTAACATATTGGTCAGCTGATTTGCAAATTGAAGTACTGTTACACTTGCTTCCGGATTCACACCCTGTAAATCACATAATGGAGCCATAATTGGCATAGTCAAGGATGCCAGTGCAGAAGATGACGGAACAAGGAGTGACAATAATGACTGAACCAGATACATTACTGCAACAAATGCTGCGCTTCCTACACCTGCAAGTGCTCCTGATAAATAATTCAGGATCGTATCAATGATCATTCCGTTTTCTGCAACAACCAGAATACCTCGGCATACACCAATTACAACTGCTGCAAACGCAAGATCTTTTACACCGATCACGAACTGTTCTGCGATCTCTTTCTCAGAAAGTCCGCCAACAATACCCATTAAAATACCCATTGCAAGGAACACACCGGAAATCTCATCCATATACCATCCATGTGTAAGAATACCATACACGATAATTCCCATTCCTACTGCAAATACAAGTAGTACCAATTTATCTCTTAAAGTAAATCCTGTATCCTTTTCATCCATCATAAATTCCTGTTTTTTCAGAAGGTCATCCTGATAAGTGATGGATCCGGTTGGATTCTTCTTTACTTTCATTGCATATCGCATAACATAAGCGATGGTAACAGTCATCATAATTGCCCACCAGATATATCTGTATACAAGCTGTGGGTTACCATGGATTCCGGCAACGCCCTGTGCGATCAGAACATTGAACGGGTTCGTTGTAGATGCTGCATATCCAATCTGTGGTCCTAAGAATACGATCATGAAGGTTGTCATGGAGTCATATCCCATTGCAAAGAAAATAGGGATCAACATAACATAGAATGGAATAACCTCTTCTGACATACCAAATGTCGTTCCACCAATTCCTAACAAAATCATCAGAATCGGAATCAATAAAACTTCTTTTCCTTTTAATCTTAAAATAACCTTCCGGATTCCACGATTCATTGCATTTGTCTTTGTTAAAATCTGGAATGTACCACCAATCAGTAAAACGAATGCAACAACATCTGCAGCTGCCTGAATACCTCTTGTAGGTGCCATTAAAACTTCATGCAGTCCTTGTATTAAATCTCCGGATTCCGTCACTTTATCTATCACATGATAGGTTCCGGCTACAGCAACCTCACGTTCTCCTGCTGCTGTATCTACTAATTGTCTGTCAAACTGTCCACTTGGCAAAATCCATGTCAAGATTGCAAATGCTATAATCAATATAAATGCCAGCGTATATACATGCGGCAGTTGAAGTTTAAATTTTTTCTTATTTTCCATTTTCAAATCCCCCGTAATCAGCCTATT
Organism: Clostridiales bacterium; assembly: GCA_019416265.1. Taxonomy (GTDB): domain Bacteria; phylum Bacillota; class Clostridia; order Lachnospirales; family Lachnospiraceae; genus Blautia_A. Next base: position 3,798 of record DXXQ01000053.1, read on the forward strand.
AAGTAAGGCTTATAAGCTTCCATATTCCGTTTGTCATGTGATGCCGGATCTTCAAAATAATCAAAATCTGTAATTTCCTGACCGAAGTATCCCTTGTATCCTCGTCTGACAACCGTATCGATCCATTCTCCAAGTGGATGATTGCCATCTCCCCAGATCAGATGTCCGTATGGATTTCCATCTATGAAATGCATATGAATAATCTCATCTCCAAATGTATCAAACCATTCGTCAATTGTCTCTCCGGCGACCCCCATTGCTGTTGTATCAATCATTACCTTCAAATTAGGATGATTCACTTCATCGTGCATCCTTTTCGCATCTGCAAGCGTTACAACAAGTTGGGACTCCTGTGGTCTTAATGAT
>DXXQ01000054.1 GCA_019416265.1 Clostridiales bacterium
TTCTTAGAGAATGGCGCTGTTGCAATGGATGGTAACACCATAGTTATGGTGGGGGTAACAAATGATGTTAAGAAGGCTTATCCTGATGCCGAATTCGTGGATGCCAAGGGTGGGGTTATCATGCCCGCATTTATCAATGCCCATGAGCATATCTACAGTTCTTTTGCAAGAGGACTCAGCATCAACGGATACAATCCCAAAGGATTTCTTGATATCTTAGACGGAATGTGGTGGACGATCGACCGCCATCTGACACTGGAGCAGACGAAGCTTTCTGCATATGCAACCTACATTGACTCTATCAAAAACGGTGTGACAACTGTTTTTGACCACCACGCAAGCTTCGGTCATATCACAGGTTCCTTAAATGCCATTGAGGAAGCTGCGAAAGATCTGGGCGTAAGAACCTGTCTCTGCTACGAAATCTCTGACCGTGACGGTATGGACAAGTCCAGAGAATCTGTTATGGAGAATGTAAACTTTATCAAACATGCACTTGCAGATGACAGTGATATGATCGCCGGAATGATGGGTATGCATGCATCCTTCACAATTTCCGACGAGACAATGGCTCTTTGCAACGAGCTGAAACCGGAAGGCGTTGGTTACCATATTCACGTTGCAGAAGGAATCTACGATCTCCATCAGTGCTTAAAGGAGCACAGCAAACGAATTGTAGACCGTCTTTATGACTGGAACATTCTGGGACCGAAAACCCTTCTTGGACACTGTATCTATATCAATGAACATGAGATGGATCTGATCAAAGAAACAGACACCATGGTCGTACATAATCCGGAATCCAATATGGGAAATGCCTGCGGATGTCCTCCGACTATGGCGCTTGTACACAAAGGAATCCTTACAGGACTGGGAACTGACGGATATACCCATGATATGATGGAATCCTGGAAAGTGGCAAACGTACTCCACAAACATCACCTCTGCGATCCAAACGCAGCCTGGGGAGAAGTACCGCAGATGCTTTTTGACGGAAATGCCAAGATTGCCAACCGCTACTTCAAAAAAGAGCTTGGCGTTCTCAAAGAAGGCGCAGCAGCAGATGTAATCGTAGTAGATTACAACCCGCTGACTCCTATGAACGAGAATAACGTAAACGGACACCTTCTGTTCGGTGTAAACGGAAGCATGGTTCAGACAACCGTATGTAACGGAAAAGTCCTGATGAAAGACCGTGAAGTCCTTGTATGCGACGAAGCAAAAATGATGGCTGACTGCCGTCAGGCAGCAAAAGAGCTGGCAGATGACATTAACGGATAATAATAGAAACATAAGGAGGGAATGCTCATGAGTGAAGTCATGACCTGTATGTCCTTTGGACAGTTAATGAACTGGGTATTAGAAGAAAAAAGAACAAAAGGAACTGTGTTCGGACAGCACAGAGCCTATGTTGCAGATAAAAACATGGAAATTTTCGGGAGAAATCTTGAGACTCCCATCGGACCGGCAGCAGGTCCCCACACACAGCTGACACAGAACATCGTTGCATCCTATTATGCAGGAGCACGTTTCTTCGAGCTGAAAACCGTTCAGAAAATGGACGGAGCAGAGCTTGCCGCTTGTATTAACCGTCCCTGTATTTTAGCAGAAGACGAAGGATACAACTGCGAATGGTCTACAGAACTTTATGTGCCGGAAGCTATGGGCGAATATATCAAAGCATGGTTTATTCTTCATGTGATCGCAAAGGAATTCGATCTCGGCGCACAGGATGGTTTCCAGTTTAACCTTTCTGTAGGATATGACCTTGCGGGAATCAAAGAACCGAAGGTTGACACCTTCATCAACAGTATGATGGAAGCAAAGGATACAGAGATTTTCAAGGAATGTAAACAGTGGCTTCTTGACCATGTGGACGAATTCGAAAAATTCACCAAAGAAGACATTGAGGCGATTCCGTCCAATATCTGTAACTCCGCAACAATTTCAACTTTACACGGATGTCCTCCTAATGAAATTGAAAGCATTGCAAACCATCTGTTTAAAGAGAAACATCTGAACACCTTTATCAAATGTAATCCGACTCTTCTCGGCTATGAATTTGCAAGAAAAACAATGGATGACATGGGATACGATTACATGGTATTCGGAGATTTCCATTTCAAAGACGACCTGCAGTATGAGGACGCAATCCCGATGTTCAAACGTCTTCAGGCTCTTGCAGACGAATTAAATCTTGCGTTTGGTGTTAAAATAACAAATACCTTCCCTGTGGATGTTACCAGAAAGGAACTTCCAAGTGAAGAAATGTATATGTCCGGAAAAGCGCTGTTCCCACTGTCTATTTCTCTGGCAGCCAAGCTTTCAAGAGAATTTGACGGAAAGCTCAGAATCGCTTACTCCGGAGGAGCAGATTACTTTAACATTGATAAAATTGTCGGCTGCGGCGTATGGCCGGTAACCGTTGCAACAACCCTCCTGAAACCGGGCGGATATCAGCGTTTCACCCAGATGGCAGAAAAAGTCATGGCAGACGGTGTGAAACCATGGGAAAAAATCGATGTGGAAGCTCTGGAGCAGCTTGCAGAATCAGCTAAGACAGATCCTCACCACAAGAAGAGCATCAAACCTCTTCCAAATAGAAAAACAGATACAGAAGTTCCTCTTCTTGACTGTTTCTTCGCTCCTTGTGAGGAAGGATGCCCGATCCACCAGGATATTCCGAATTATGTGAAATTAACAGGAGAGGGAGACTATGCCGGAGCACTCCGCGTAATCCTTGAGAAAAATGCCCTTCCGTTTATCACAGGTACTCTTTGTGCCCACAATTGTATGTATAAATGTACCCGTAACTTCTATGAAGAGCCTGTAAATATCAGAGGAACCAAACTGACCGCAGCTCAGAACGGATACGATACTGTGATCGGCGAAATCAAAGCCGGAAGCGCAGACGGCAAAAAAGTGGCTGTTGTCGGCGGCGGCCCTGCAGGTATTGCATCTGCATATTTCCTTGCAAGAGCAGGCGCGAAAGTTACTGTTTTTGAAAAAGAAGAAAAACTCGGCGGTGTGATCCGTTATGTGATCCCGGGCTTCAGAATCAGCGATGATGCCATTGATAAAGATATCTCCTTCATCGAAAAAATGGGTGTGGAGATTCAAACAGGCAGAGAGATTACTTCTGTACAGGAATTAAAAGCAGAAGGCTATGACGCTGTGATCGTTGCAGTCGGCGCAAACAAGCCGGGTACTCTGAAACTGGAAAAAGGCGAAACCATCAATGCTCTTGAATTCCTGAGAGACTTTAAGGAAAAAGACGGAAATGTAGACCTTGGCAAAAATGTAGTCGTAATCGGCGGCGGAAACACAGCCATGGATACAGCAAGAGCTGCAAAACGCACAAAAGGCGTTGAGCATGTTTACCTTGTATACAGAAGAACGAAATATTATATGCCGGCAGCAGAAGATGAACTCCTTGAGGTTCTTGAAGACGGCGTAGAATTCAAAGAGCTTCTGGCTCCTGTTTCTCTGGAAAACGGCAAACTCCTCTGCAAAAAGATGGAGCTTGGCGCTCTGGATGCTTCCGGACGCGCAAGTGTTACAGAAACAGGCGCTTTTGAAGAAGTACCGGCAGATTCCGTCATCGTAGCAGTCGGTGAGAAAGTACCTACAGAATTCTACGAAGCAAACGGAATCAATGTAAACGAACGCGGCAAAGCCAAAGTCAATGACAAGACTCTGGAAACAAGCGTGGAGAACGTATATCTTGCAGGCGACGGTGCAAAAGGAGCAGCTACCATCGTAGAAGCAATCCGCGACGCACAGCTTGCAGTGAAAGCGATCCTTGAAAAAGATATTGTGAAACATGCGCCTGTACCCGGAACAGAAGAGAACTGCTTCGCAACAAAAGCAATCCTCAAAGAAAGCAAAGATGCTTCCAATGAAAGCGAACGCTGCCTGACCTGTAATAAGGTCTGCGAAAACTGTGTAGATGTATGTCCGAACAGGGCAAACATTTCTATCAAGGTTCCCGGAATGGAAATGGCACAGATCATCCATGTGGATTATATGTGTAACGAATGTGGAAACTGTAAGACATTCTGTCCATATGCAAGCGCTCCTTATAAAGATAAATTTACCCTGTTTGCCAAAGAAGCAGACATGGCAGACAGCACAAACGACGGCTTTGCTGTTGTGAACAAAGAAACGAAAGAATGTAAAGTCCGTTTCCTTGGAAAGATCACAGACTGCAAGGCAGACGACCCGAATGATAGCTTATATGAGGGATTACGCAGACTGATCAACGCAGTCATCGACGACTATTCCTATCTGCTTATGTAACAACATAGATATGAAAGGGCGCAGCTGTTTTGGGGACAGTTGCGCCCTCCTTGTAAAGGAGAAGGCTTATGTATAATTTTTTTGTTAACGGAAAAGAATATCATGAAGAAAATGATATGAAGCTTCTTCCTTTCCTCAGAAATGTGTGCAAGCTGAAATCTGTAAAGGACGGGTGCAGTGAGGGGGCATGCGGTACCTGTCATGTTCTTATAGACGGAAAAGCAACAAAAGCCTGCGTGCCTAAGCTTTCCAAGCTGGAAGGCAAGCACATACTGACGATTGAGGGCTTTGAGGAGGAAGAAAAAGAAATTTTTGTACGCGCCTTTGGCGAAGCCGGCGCTGTACAGTGCGGCTTCTGTATTCCGGGAATGGTGATCAGCGCCAAAGGACTGATCGACAAAAATCCGGATCCAACCAGAGCTGAGGCAGCAGACGCGATCAAAAATAACATCTGCCGCTGTACAGGGTACAAAAAAATCATAGACGGCATTTTACTTGCAGCCAAATATAAAAGAGAAGGACTTCCGGAGAAAAAAGAATACACCTGGAAAGTCGGGGAACGGATTCCGAGGGTTGACGTCAGAGAAAAAGTTCTGGGATGCGGAGAATATCCCGATGACGTAGAAGTAGAAGGTATGATCTACGGAAGCGCTCTCCGAAGCGAATACCCAAGAGCAAGAGTCCTTGCCATTCATACAGAAAAAGCAAAGGCTCTCCCAGGTGTAATAGGCGTGTATACGGCAGAGGATATTCCGGGAAGCGTAAAAGTCGGACATTTGAAACAGGACTGGGATACCTTGATTCCTGTAGGCCGCCTCACCCATTATCTCGGAGATGCCATCGCCCTTGTGGCAGCGGAATCTCTGGAAATCGTTGAGGAAGCCAAAAAACTCATCGAGGTAGAATATGAAGTTCTCGATATGATCCGCAGCCCCTATGAAGCAATGGCAGACGGCGCTCCAAAGGTTCATGAATCAGAAGAAAACAACCTTCTTTCTCACTGGCATGTACACAGAGGAGACGCGGACGCAGCAATTGCAGGCTCGAAATATGTGATCAGCGATAAGTTCCGGACCCCCTGGACTGAGCATGCTTTCCTGGAACCGGAATGTGCAGTGGCCGTGCCGGATGGAGATGGCGTTCTGATCTATTCCACAGATCAGGGCGTATACGATACCCAGCATGAATGTATGGAAATGCTGGGACTCCCAGCAGAAAAGGTAAAGGTCAGAAACAAACTGGTGGGAGGCGGTTTCGGCGGAAAAGAGGACGTTACTGTCCAGCATCTCGCCGCACTGATCGCCTATCTGTCCAAACGTCCTGCAAAGGTCAAACTGACCCGCGCAGAGAGTATCCTGATTCATCCGAAGCGCCATCCCATGGATATGGAATTTACCCTTGGCTGTGACGAAAACGGAATCATTCAGGGTGTAAAAGCAACTGTTATTGCAGATACAGGCGCCTATGCTTCTCTTGGCGGCCCTGTTCTCCAGAGAGCCTGTACACACGCGTCAGGCCCCTACAATTACCAGAATTTTGATATCGATGGAAAAGCTTATTATACCAACAATCCGCCTGCAGGAGCTTACAGAGGCTTCGGCGTGACCCAGACCTGTTTTGCCATTGAGATGCTTCTTACCAAGATGGCAGGAATTGTGGGCATTTCCCCATGGGAGATCCGCTACCGCAATGCCATCCGTCCCGGCCAGGAGCTGCCCAACGGTCAGATCGTAGATAATTCTACCGGACTGGCAGAAACACTGGAGGCAGTAAAGGATATTTATGAGAGCAGTCCTTATGCCGGAATTGCCTGTGCCATGAAAAATGCAGGCGTAGGCGTCGGACTTCCTGACTGGGGAAGAGTTCGTCTCTATGTTCACGATGGAAAAGTAGAAATCCATTCCGGAGCATCCTGTATCGGTCAGGGACTGGGAACTGTTCTGGTTCAGATTGCAGGAGAAATGCTGGAGCTTTCCAGAGATCAGATTTATTACGATGCCTCAAATACCTACAACGCTCCTGACTCCGGAACCACCTCCGGTTCCAGACAGACACTGGTCACAGGGGAAGCTCTTCGAAGAGCCTGTGAGCCTTTAAAAGAAGCGCTGAAAGAGCATACGCTGGAGGAACTGGAAGGCAAGGAATACCTGGGAGAATACCTGGCGAAAACAGACGCTATGGGCTCCAAGGTTAAAAACCCTGTTTCCCATGTGGCATATGGCTATGCTACCCAGGTCTGCATCCTGAATGAAGATGGAACAGTGCAGAAAATGATCGCTGCCCATGACGTCGGAAGGGCGATCAACCCTCTTTCCACAGAAGGTCAGATCGAAGGCGGCGTAGTTATGGGATTTGGTTTCGCAACCACAGAAAAATATCCAATTAAGGATTGCAAACCTACCGCAAAATATGGTACACTAGGATTACCAAAAGCAAACAAAGTACCAGAGGTAGAGAGTATTATTGTAGAGAAGCCGGGACTCAATGTTGCCTGCGGCGCTATCGGAATCGGAGAGATCACTTCCATTCCTACCGCGCCTGCAATTGCCGGAGCTTACTACAAATTAGACGGAGAATTCAGAACCACCCTCCCCGTAACCAATACTCCATACCAGAAAAAATGACAATTCAGGCAGAACTGCCATTTTACGGAATAAATGAGCAGAACTGTCAGTGAAAAGCATGGTTCGGAGCCGGACGTTAAGTCCTGAGGGGAACACACCTCGGACTTAGTCCGGCTCTTTTCAGTACCGGAAATCATGCAGAACCCCAAAAACAAAATAATTAGAAGAAGGTGAAACAAATGATTGGAAAGAGTGTTCCAAGAGTAGACGCTTATGAAAAAGTAACCGGGCGCGCAAAATTTACAGACGATTACGCACCGGCAAACTGCCTGATCGCGAAAGTGTATCACGCAACAATCGGAAATGGAAAGGTGAAATCCATTGACACCAGCGCAGCAGAGGCTCTGGACGGCGTAGTAAAAGTCGTAACTTTTAAGGACGTACCGAATCATTGTTATCCCACACCAGGACATCCCTGGTCCGTGGAACCTGCACATCAGGATATTGCAGACCGCAACATCCTTACAGGCAGAATCCGTTATTACGGAGATGACATTGCAGCCGTTGTTGCAGAAGATGAAATTACAGCACAACGTGCCCTGCGGCTGATCAAAGTAGAATATGAAGAATATCCTGTAGAGACAAACGCCAGAAAATCCATGTGGGGAAGCAAGCCGCCGATCCATCTGGACAAAAAGGACAATGTCCTCAACCGTACCAACTTTTTTATCGGTAATGTAGAAGAAGGTTTCAGGGAATCAGAGACTGTCCTGGAAGGTCATTACAAGACTCCTATGGTACAGCACTGTCATATCGAAAATCCGATTTCCTACGCATACATGGAAAAGGGCAGGATCGTAGTGGTGACATCCACACAGATCCCTCATATTGTAAAACGTGTCGTAGGCCAGGCTCTGGGTATTCCCTGGGGAAAGGTCCGTGTCATTAAGCCATATATCGGAGGCGGCTTCGGAAATAAACAGGATGTGCTTTATGAGCCGTTAAATGCTTTCCTTACCACCCAGGTAGGAGGAAGACCTGTCAAACTGGATATTACAAGGGAGGAAACCTTCTGTAACACAAGAACCCGCCATTCTATTGAATATGACCTGAAAGCAGGTGTAGATAAAGATGGCCGTCTTCTTGCCAAAGATATGCTTGCAATCTCAAATCAGGGCGCTTACGCCTCTCACGGACATGCCATTGCAGCCAACGGACTTACTGCATGGAGACTGCAGTATGCCTGCCCAAATATAAAAGGCGAGGCCTATACTGTGTATACAAATGCCCCTGTAGCCGGCGCTATGCGTGCCTACGGAATCCCCCAGGCAGCCTTTGCCATTGAGTGCTTCATGGATGATATCGCAAGAAAGATCGACATGGATCCGCTGGAATTCCGACGCAGAAATCTGATCCAGGGATATTATGAGGATGCATATCTCAAACCAATTGCAGCCAACACAAACGGCATTTTCCAATGTCTGGAAAAAGGCGCCCAGGCAATCGGCTGGGAAGAAAAACGAAAAGAATATGCCAACCAGACAGGAGATATCCGCCGTGGAGTCGGAATGTCTGTATTTTCCTATAAAACCGGTGTATGGCCTATTTCCCTGGAAATCTCAGGTGCACGAATGGTCCTGAATCAGGATGGAAGCATCCAGCTTCAGATTGGTGCAACAGAGATCGGACAGGGGGCAGATACGGTCTTCTCCCAGATGGCTGCTGAAACCTTACATATGGATGTGGAAGACGTCCACATTGAAACCGTACAGGATACGGACACCACACCATTCGACACAGGCGCATATGCTTCCAGACAGTCCTTTGTCACAGGAACTGCAGTACGCCAGTGTGCAGAGCTTATGAGAACTAAAATCCTTGATTATGCCAAAACACTTCTTCCGGAAGAGACAAGAGAATTAAGTCTTGACCATGGCTGGATTTACGCAGGAGAGGAACACGCCCTTTCTCTGGAAGCTCTTGCAATGGAAAGCTATTACAGTCTGAGCAATTCTTCCGCTATTACAGCTGAAATTTCCACTCAGGTTAAGAAAAATACCCTTGCCTCCGGCTGCTGCTTTGCAGAAGTAGAAGTGGATCTGAAG
>DXXQ01000055.1 GCA_019416265.1 Clostridiales bacterium
TTAACCCTTTACCGCTCCGGCAACAACGCCTTCAATGATGTATTTCTGACATACCAGATATACCACAATGATAGGAATGATATCAATCATGATACATGCCATCATCGGTCCCATCTGCACATGTCCGAAGCTTCCGCGGAAATACTGTACTGCCATAGGAATGGTTCTGTATTTCTTGATATCAAGTACCAGGGTAGGCAGAAGATAATCGTTCCATACCCACATCAGCTCAAGGATAGCAGTTGAGATGATAGTCGGCTTCAGAATGGGGATCAGGATCTGGAAATATACCTGAAGAGGGTTACAGCCGTCAATCAGCGCCGCCTCTTCGATCTCCAGCGGAATTCCCTTTACAAATCCGGTAAACATAAAGACTGCCAGACCTGCCCCGAAACCAAGGTAGATGATACAGATATTATACGGTGTGTTTAATTTCAAAGTATCGGCTGTCTTTGCCAGAGTAAACATTACCATCTGGAACGGTACAACCATACTGAACACGCAGAGATAATAAATTGCCTTGGAAAACAGACCGTTGACCCTGACAATATACCATGCACACATGGAACAGCACAGAAGGATCAGGATTACGGATGTCACAGAGATCACCAGACTGTACCAGAAGGATTTCAGGAAATCCATCTGTGTCACACTGGCTACATAGTTTGCGATTCCATTCCAGGTTTCAGCTGTGGGAAGATCAAATACTCCTGTGGTAGAAATTGCCGATTCTACTTTTAATGAATTAAAAAGAATCAGAACAATCGGATATAGCCATAAAACACTGACAATGGTCAGAATAACTGTCGCTGCAGTGCCTCTTATTTTTTTCGTCTTTTCCATTACTGCTGCACCTCCTTAGATGATGTAGCACGAAGCTGAATCAATGCGATGGCTACAACAAGAATGAAGAATACAACTGCTTTCGCCTGACCGATGCCCTTCCACATAGGCCCGCTTCTTGCATAGAAGGTGTCATAAATGTTCAGCGCAAGGAGCTGGGAATCTTTTCCCGGGCCTCCGCCTGTAAGAGAGAGGTTCTGGTCAAACATCTTGAATCCGTTGGTCAATGTAAGGAAGGTACAGATTGTAACAGAAGGCATGATCATCGGAATCTTAATCTTAAACAAAATCTGTCTGGAGGTTGCGCCGTCGATCTGAGCCGCCTCAATAAGATCTGGCGACACATTGTTCAGACCTGCAACATATATGATCATCATATATCCGATCTGCTGCCACATCAAAAGGATCAGCATTCCGATAAATCCGTTTCTTGCGGATAATTTCAGCAGCGGCTGTCCCCAGAGAGAAAGAAGTCCGTTCAGAACCGTCTGCCAGATATAACCAAGCACAATACCGCCGATCAGGTTCGGCATAAAGAATACCGTACGGAATGCATTGGTTCCTTTGTAACCCTTTGTCAGAACCAGCGCGATCATAAATGCAAAAACATTGATCAGAATACTGGATAAAAACGCAAATGCAACGGTACGCCAGAAAGCAGCGCTGAAGGATTTATCCAGCAAAAGCTTGGAATAGTTTGACAGCCCCACAAAAGTGACATCCTGTACAGTGGTAAACTTACAGAATGAAAGATAGATTCCCCATAAAAACGGTCCGAGGAAACCGATTAAAAATGCGGCGAACGTAGGCAGTACAAATATCGGCCACCATTTTTTGATTGTCTTTCCTACCATAGTTTTTTTCCCTTTCTAAATACTTATCGCCCTAAAAAAGTGCAAAAAAACGAGAGGGAGAAGGAATCTTCTCCCCCTCGTGACATTTATTCGTCAAAAGCTGTATTTCTTACTTATTCTGCTGTTAAAGCTTTTTCCATTGCCCAGTTGTCAACGAATGCACTTACAACATCATCCCATGTACCAGTCTCTGCAGCATATGCTGTAAGAGCTGTTCCTAAACCGTTCTTCCACTCTTCAGACGGCATAGTTGTGAAGTTCCAGGATACAGGTGTAAGTCCTGCTGCTGTATATTCCGCATCCTGTTTTACAAACAGGTTAGAAGATTCTACTGCTGTTTTAAACGGAATGGTGAAGCCCATGTCTTCAGACATTGATTTTGTTCCTGTTTCAGAGGTTACACACCAGTTAATGAAATCCAGAGTTGCCTGAATGTCAGCTTCTTCTGCATTTTTGTTTACACACCAGTAGTTCTCTGTACCGGTTGCAAGGCCTTCGTTCTCATCGTCTACGCCGAAGTAGATCGGAATCATAGCCAGCTCATCGTCTGAGAATTTCTCAGAAAGTGAACCGTATTCCCAGGAACCGTTCTGGTAGAAGACAGCCTCGCTGTTCAGGAATTCGTTTCTGGAATCGTCTGCTGTTTTAGCGGAAAGTTCTGCTCCCGGGCAGGTAGAATCTGTAATATACAGATCAAATACGTTTTTGTAGTTGTCAAGGTAAGTACCTTTGATCTCGTCTGTGTCATTGATGCCGTCTGCAACATATTCATAATAGATCGGAAGGTTTGCAAGATGTGTTTTGAATCTCCAGTCAGAGGATCCGTCCATACCTGCTGATGTGAAAGCGCCTTTTACGCCAAGCTCGTCTTTTCTTGCCTGAATATCATCGGCAACCTTCTTCAGATCGTCAAAGCTCTTGATGTCGTCTACGGAATAGCCGGCTTTTTCAAGAAGTGTTTTATTTGTAATAAGACCGTAGGACTCGATTACATATGCGATACCTGCAACAGCATCTCCGTCTTTTAATGCGTAAGCATCGGAGGTGAGCTGAGATGTGATCTCTGCATCTTTCAGATCGTAGCAGTAGTCTTTCCAGTTTTTAAGACCTACAGGTCCGTTTACCTGGAAAAGTGTGGGAGCGTCGCTCTTAGCCATTTCAGACTGAAGAGTTGTCTCATACTGTCCGGATGCTGCAGTTACTACAGTTACAGGAACTCCTGTCTCCTCTGTATAAGCTTTCGCCAGGTTCTGCCATGCTTCATCCTGTTCCGGTTTAAAGTTCAGATAATATACGTTTCCTTCACCTTCTGCCATTACAGGTACTGCCGGTACCATTGTCGCTGTCATTAATGCAGCAAGTCCTAAAGCTGTAATTTTTTTCATCTTCATAATTTTAAGTCTCCTTTTCTTTTATTTTTGAATTCCGTTTCAACTTAGGTTTATTGTAAAATTATTTTCATTAAATTTCCATGATAAAAAAACCAGAAACATGATAAATTTTCATGTTTTTATCATTTTTTACAGATACCTGTGTTTCTTTTTTCCGGCAGTTCTTTCTCTCCCTTCCTCTGCTCTTTTCAGAATTCTTCTTTATAACAGAAATTTTTCTGGATTTCTATTTTATTTAATGATACTATGAACAACGGCTGCTGCATACAAAACACTTACAAATATGCAGCGGACAAAGATGAAAGGATTTTGTTTATGAATGATATTTTAACCAAGATCAATGACACCATGTACACCTACATTCTGCTCGTTTTACTAGCCGGCGCAGGCATCTACTTCACTGTGCGGACAAAAGGCGTTCAGCTCCGTCTGCTCGGTGACGGTCTTAAATGTATGCTGGAAAAAGCTCCCGAAGGAAAAAACGGCGAAAAAAAGGTTTCCTCTTTCCAGGCTTTGATGATCTCCACTGCCTCCCGTGTAGGTACCGGAAATATCGCAGGCATTGCCACAGCGATTGCAGCAGGAGGCCCGGGCGCCGTATTCTGGATGTGGGTGATGGCAGTCATCGGCGGTGCCTCCGCTTTTGTGGAAAGCACCCTGGCTCAGATTTATAAGGTAAAAGAAGGCGGACAATTCCGCGGAGGCCCCTCCTATTATATGCAGAAAGCCCTTGGCAAAAGATGGCTTGGAATCCTTTTTTCCATCTCCCTTATCATCTGCTTCGCCTACGGCTTCAACGGGCTTCAGGCCTTTAATATATCGTCCTCTCTGGAATATTACATTCCGAATTATACTTCCACCAATATTCCCGTAATCCTTGGCCTGATTCTTGCCGCTGCCACAGCTGCAGTAATCTGGGGAGGCGTACACAGAATCGGATTCATCACCTCCGTAATGGTTCCGGTGATGGCAGGTATTTATATCTTAATCGGAATCTGGGCGATGGTCACACATGCCGGCCAGCTTCCCGCCGTATTTGCCACGATTTTCAAAAACGCCTTTGATTTCCAGGCTATGGCCGGCGGTATGGCTGGCAGCGCAGTTGTCATCGGAATCAAACGGGGACTTTTTTCCAATGAAGCAGGTATGGGAAGCGCTCCCAATGCCTCCGCTTCCGCAGATGTGGATCACCCGGTAAAGCAGGGTCTTGTACAGGTCATCTCCGTATTTATCGATACCCTGCTTATCTGCTCCAGCACAGCAATGATGCTCCTTGTTTCCGGCATCCAGGGGGAGAGCGGCGTTATGGACGGAATCCCTTATGTGCAGGCTGCCATCAAAGCAAATGTGGGAAGCTGGGGAATCCATTTTATCACCTTCTCCATTTTTGCCTTCGCCTTCAGCAGCCTCATTGGAAATTATTATTACGCAGAATCTAATATTCTGTTTATCAAAAACAACAAAGCGCTCCTGAATATTTTCCGCGTCACCTGCGTCATAGCGATTTTCCTTGGCGCACAGGCAGACTTCTCCCTCATGTGGAACGTAGCGGATATCACCATGGGAATTATGGCCATCATAAATATCCTCTCCATCCTTCTGCTGGGCGGTACTGCAGTAAAAGCATTAAGAAATTACGAACAGCAGAAAAAAAGCGGTCAAAAGATACGCTTCCGCGGAGAAGATATCGGCGTAAAAGATACTATCTGGAAGTAATACCCCATATTTTTCACCATTTCTTTCTTAAAAATACCACTGAAAAAACAACCGGCATCTGTTATGATACCGGTTGTTTTTCAGATAAGGCCTTTATGAATCTTTCTCCGTATTTTTTATACTTATTCTCTCCAACTCCATTGACCCGGAGCATTTCTTCTTTTGTCCCGGGATTCAAAATACACATATGTACCAGTGTTTTATCCGAAAACACCATATAGGGCGGAATTCTTTCTTCTCTGGCAATTTCTGTTCGAAGACTGCGAAGATGTTCGAAGACAGACTCATCCGCCTCACCCATAATCTGAGCGGATGTCCGCGGTTTCTTCTGTTTCTTTTCACTCTGCTTTTTCGAAGGTTCCTTTGCCATCTTCATTGTCACGGAAATCCCCTCTGACAAAAGCTCCTCTGATTTCTCTGTCAGCTTCACCAGAGTGTATTCCTCATCTGTCAGACGCAGATATCCCTGCATCAATAAATAATTGAAGATCTGTCGTAATTTATAAATGGGCACTTTGCCGCAAACTCCGTAACAGGGATTCTCCTCCATGCGGTACTGACGGATTTTCGCTGTATTCGCTCCTCTCAGAGTGTCCAGAATTACCGTTATTCCATATCTCTGACTGCAGGCTTTTACGCAGCGGATCATTGCCCCTGCTTCCTCTGTAATATCTGTTTCCTCAAATTCCGTCAGGCAGTTAGAACAGTTCCCGCAATAATTTGCACCATATTCGCCAAAATATCTAAGAATATATGCTCTCAGACACTCATTGGTGAAACAGTAAAAGGTCATCTGGCGAAGGCGTTCTCTGTCCCTCTCCTGCACCAGCAGCCTGGTTCCCTCATCCAGTTCCAGATTATCTCTGTTATTTTCTATAAAGAGCTGATTTGTCACCACATCCTGTCCGCTGTAAAGGAGAAGGCACTGTGCAGCTTCTCCATCCCTTCCGGCTCGTCCGGCCTCCTGATAGTAGCTTTCCATGTTTTTGGGCATATTGTAATGGATCACATATCTCACATCGGACTTATCGATTCCCATTCCAAAAGCATTTGTGGCAACCATGATCCTGCACCGGTCAAAAATAAAATCGTCCTGATTCTTCCTGCGCTCTTCATCACTCAATCCCGCATGATAGCGCGTCACCGAAAAACCGTCCTTCATCAGTTTTTCACATACTTCCTCCACAACCTTTCGTGTGAGACAGTAAATGATCCCACTCTCCTTTTCATGTGCACGGATAAACTCCAGCGCTGCCCTGTACTTATCTTTCGGAGTCTGTACTGCGAAAAAAAGATTGCTGCGGTCAAATCCAGTTGTCATGATCTTTGCATTCTGCAGCTTCAAAATTTCAATGATATCGTCTCTGACCTGTGCCGTAGCCGTTGCAGTAAAAGCGCTTACCACCGGACGCTTCGGCAGCCGCTCTATAAACTCTGTGATTTTCAGATAACTGGGACGAAAATCCTGCCCCCACTGGGATACACAGTGAGCCTCATCTACGGCCACCATCCGAATATCTGCTTCCAATGCAAAATCAAGAAACGATTCTGTCAAAAGTCTCTCCGGAGCAACATATATGATCGGATATCTTCCCTGTTTTGCCAGACCAAGGGCTTTAAAATACTGGTTCGAGGTAAGGGAGCTGTTCAGATACGCAGCATGGATCCCTGCCTGATTCAGACTCGTCACCTGATCCTTCATCAGTGAGATCAGAGGAGAAACCACAAGGGTGATCCCGCCCATCACAAGAGCCGGAATCTGATAACAGAGAGATTTCCCTGCCCCCGTAGGCATAATCCCAAGGGCATCCTGTCCCGAGAGAATTGCATCGATTAACTGTTCCTGCCCTTCCCGAAAAGTGTCATAACCAAAATACTGTTTTAAATACTGTTGCTTTTCTTCCATATACTTCCTCTTATACAATCTTCATCCCTTTAACGCTAGTGTCTTTTACGCAAAAACCGACAGATTTCTCTGTCGGCTTTTGTATGGTTAAATATTCTTTTTTACAATCAGGCTTTGTTAACTGATCCGAATAATTCCATTTTTTCTTTTACTGTTTCTTTGATAGCTTCGAAGCCAGGTGCAAGAAGTTTACGTGGATCGTAGCCTTTGCCCTGCTGATCTTTGCCTTCTTCTACATATTTACGTGTAGCTGCTGCAAAGGAAAGCTGGCACTCTGTATTTACGTTGATCTTGGATACGCCAAGGTCGATTGCTTTTTTGATCATGTCTGCCGGGATACCTGTGCCGCCGTGAAGAACTAATGGCATATCGCCTGTCAGTTTCTGGATCGCATCAAGTGTCTCGAAGCTTAATCCTGCCCAGTTAGCCGGATATTTGCCGTGGATGTTACCGATACCTGCTGCAAGGAAATCAATTCCCAGATCAGCGATCATTTTACATTCGTTAGGATCTGCACATTCGCCCATTCCAACTACGCCGTCTTCTTCGCCGCCGATAGAACCAACTTCTGCCTCAAGAGAAAGACCTTTCTCTGCACAAAGAGCAACCAGTTCTTTTGTTTTTGCAACATTCTCTTCGATTGGGTAGTGAGAGCCGTCGAACATGATGGATGAGAATCCAGCCTCAACACATTTCAGGCATCCTTCGTAGCTGCCGTGATCAAGATGAAGAGCTACCGGAACTGTGATGTTCAGTTCTTCAAGCATTCCGTTTACCATACCTACAACTGTCTTGTAACCAGCCATATATTTTCCGGCACCTTCGGATACACCAAGGATTACAGGAGAATTCAGTTCCTGAGCTGTTAACAGGATAGCCTTTGTCCACTCAAGGTTGTTGATGTTAAACTGTCCGACTGCATAATGGCCGGCTTTTGCTTTTTTCAGCATTTCTGTTGCACTTACTAACATGATAATTTCCTCCTAACATTGGGATGAGTTTTATTGTATTGACCGCATTTCTGCTGCGATCAGTAACTAAGCTCTATCCAGATATGTTTTATATTACCAGATTTTCGCTAATCCGTCTACTGCTTTGAAAAAAAAAGAATATTTTTTGTTGAATATTTTTTCAAAAAAACTCTTGCAATTCCAAAAAATATACGCTATAATAAGCTACGTTATATGGATGGGTTCCCGAGTGGCCAAAGGGGGCAGACTGTAAATCTGTTGGCAACGCCTTCGAAGGTTCGAATCCTTCTCCATCCACTATTTAAGCCCAGAGGATATCCTCTGGGTTTTCTTTTGTCTAAGACCTAAACGGTATCGAATCTTTCTCATTTGTCAGGCAAAAAGCCGGCTTTTCCCATGATCGGGAAAGTCCGGCTTTTTTGCAGCAGTTGTATATTTTTCAGTTTTTATGATGCAGGATCATCACACCAAACCCGGGCATTGTCACTTTCAGGACTGCTGCCTTGGCAACATATTCTTCCCGGGCTTCTGTAAATCCATCTTTGTGGGAAAGAAGGATCCGTTCCAGAACCGTGTCCTCCATCCTGCAGATTCCAGCCTGCATCAGTTCAATGGAAACCTCTCTGTCTTCACTGTGATTATTCACGATCACAATAATCTGTTCGTCAAAAGAAAATCTGGCATAGCAAAGTCCCTGATAATCATTCCACAAAAAACCTACGGAACCATTTTTTAAGATCTCATACTTCTTATGAATCCGGATCATGGTTTTATGGAAATCTATCATCTGCCAGTCTTCCCTGCCCCACGGATAGGTTCTTCTGTTATCGGGGTCTGTAAATCCGCATACACCGGCTTCATCCCCGTAATAAACTGTAGGGGAACCCGGCCAGGTCATCTGGATTGCAACCGCCTCACGCATGACTGCACGGTTGATTCCCTGAGATGCAGCCTCCGCTCCTGCATAGGAGATTCGTCCCACACGGCGGTTCGTCCTTGTGAGAAATCTGGAATGATCGTGATTGGAAAGCTCATTCATGGCAGTCTGAAGGGCTGACATATGGAGGGAACGCATATGAGTCTTCATGGCTCCGATAAAAGCGTCACTGTTTCCATAGAGATCCTCACGATATTCGTCGCTGTGTTTTTCCATTCCCGTGAGAAACCAGGTTACAGGCTCCATAAAGGCATCGTAGTTCATAACTGTGTCCCACTCATCCCCCATCAGCCAGCCTTCCGGATTTCCATAGTGCTCTGCAAGGATCACAGCCTCCGGGTTTGCCCCCTTTACCGCCTTGCGGAAGTCCTTCCAGAATCTGTGGTTAAATTCATTGCTGTGTCCAAGATCTGCAGCAACATCCAGTCTCCATCCATCCACATTATAGGGAGGGGATACCCACTTCTTTCCCACCTCCAGGATATAATCATACAATTCCCGGGAAGCTTCATAATTGAGCTTTGGCAGCGTATCATGAGTCCACCATCCGTCATAGGAAGGATTGTAAGGCCACCTGTCAGGATCTTTAAAATCAAAGAAATAACGGTACGGACTGTCTGCAGAAATATAAGCTCCCTTGGGGTACCCCTCCTGATGCTCATAAATCCTTTCCCTGTCCATCCACTTATTAAAGGAACCGCAGTGGTTAAACACTCCGTCCAGGATCACCCGCATTCCTCTCTTATGGATTTCCTCCACAAGCTCTGCAAAAAACGCGTTGCTGGCCTCAAGATTCCTCTTATCAGTCACTCTTTTAATATGTTTATAGGCATGGGCATTTTCCCTGTCTCCCCACTGGAGAAGCCCGCCTTCACAGTCCTCCACGATTTTTCCGTAATGAGGATCGATATAGTCGTAGTCCTGGCAGTCATACTTATGATTGCTGGGAGAAACAAACACTGGATTCAGGTAGATCACTTCCACTCCCAGATCCTCAAGGTAATCCAGCTTATCCATGATTCCCTGCAGATCTCCGCCGTAAAATTCTCTCACACCCATGACTGCCGGTATCTTGCTCCAGTCTGACACTTTGGTACTGACATCACCGATATAAAAATATTCTCCGGTTTCCACATCATTGGAAGGATCTCCGTTATAAAAACGATCTACATAAATCTGATACATCACTGCGCCCTTTGCCCATTTCGGTGTATCAAATCCCGGATAAATCTCAAAATCCATACGTTCCTCATGTCCGGTGCTCACTCCCTGGTTATTATAATAGCAGGTCACCAGACCGTATTGAATTTCAAAGTAATACCTGTAAATCCTGTTATCAACTACAATCTGTGTAGAATAATAATCGAAGCCGCCGGAGCTCTTCTCCAGCGTCATTTTTTTTCTTCGGCTGCCGCTTACCAGATAAACGTTGTCCACATTGTTTCTCTGGGTACGGAAACGAATTGTCACCGTATCCCCGGCCTTCGGCTCCGAAGGACTTCTGTAATACTCTGTTCCATCACTGAACAGCGCTTCTTTATTAAATACAGCGCGCATGTTCAGAATGTACTGCATTTTTTTCATGATATCTATATTTTGATTCATGTCCCATCCTCTCTGCACTTGATATCCCATATCTGCGGCGCCCCTGCCCGGACAGATGCGTCACAGTTCCTATTACTATTCTATCTGATTTTTCACAATTTTACAACCAATTCTCACAACAGATCAGGATCCCGTAAGGTATCATGTAGAATTATTTTTTTATAAAAGTAAAAAAGACAGCGGGATAAGCTGTCTTTTTTGGAGAAGGTATTTCTTCTTATGGGGTGTAGCAAAAACTATATAATGTATTGGGGGGTTTTTACGATGTATATAATAGCATGTGACAAGGAAAAAGTGTGCACAAACTTCACAAAATTCGGCACACTTTTTTATACATTTTAATTACAATCTTTTTCTATCGTCTCATTTTCTGTTGTAAAAAGTGCCTCAAACTCTTCACGATGGACTTTTTCCTTCTCGAGAAGAAGGGCTGCACATCTGTGAAGCACCTCCTGATGCTCAAGAATGATCTCCTTGGCACGCTGATGACATTCTTCGATAATGCGGTGGATCTCACTGTCGATCTCCTTGGCCACATCCTCGCTGAAGCCTCTTGTATGCGCCAGATCGCGTCCGATAAATACCTCGTCCTCATCCTCGCCATAGGCAATAAGGCCGATTCTTTCAGACATGCCGTATTTCATAACCATGCTTCTGGCAGTCTGCGTCGCACGCTTGATATCATTGGAAGCACCTGTTGTAATATCTCCGAAGATAATCTCCTCTGCCACACGGCCGCCCAGAAGGGTGGTGATATCCTGAAGCATCTTTCCTTTTGTATTAAACATCTCATCCTGCTCCGGAAGAGGCATGGTATAACCGGCTGCTCCCATTCCCGTCGGAATAATGGAGATCGTGTAAACAGGCTCCATCTCAGGAAGCACATGGAACAGGATCGCGTGTCCCGCCTCATGGTAAGCCGTGATCCTTTTTTCTTTGTCAGAGATGACCTTGCTCTTCTTCTCTGCGCCGATTCCCACCTTGATAAAGGAATTCTTGATATCCTGCTGAAGCACAAAGCCTCTTCCCTCTCTTGCTGCCTGAATGGCAGCTTCATTGAGAAGGTTCTCCAGATCAGCTCCTGTAAAGCCAGCTGTTGTCTTTGCAATCTGCTCAAGGTCTACGTCCTCTCCAAGAGGCTTATCCTTGGCGTGAACCTTCAGGATTTCTTCCCTGCCCTTCACATCCGGACGACCTACTGCAACCTTACGGTCGAAACGTCCCGGACGGAGAATTGCCGGATCAAGGATATCCACACGGTTTGTCGCTGCCATTACGATGATTCCCTCGTTTACACCGAAGCCGTCCATCTCCACAAGAAGCTGGTTCAGCGTCTGCTCTCTCTCATCGTGGCCGCCGCCCATACCTGTGCCTCGCTGTCTTGCAACAGCATCAATCTCATCAATAAAAATAATACACGGCGCATGGCGCTTGCCTTCCTCAAACAGGTCGCGCACACGGGATGCACCCACGCCCACAAACATTTCCACAAAGTCAGAGCCGGAAATCGAGAAAAACGGTACTCCCGCCTCGCCTGCAACCGCCTTTGCAAGAAGTGTCTTACCTGTTCCCGGAGGGCCCACAAGAATAACTCCCTTGGGGATTCTTGCGCCTACCTTCGTATACTTTTCAGGCGATTTCAGGAAGTCCACAACCTCGACAAGGTCTTCCTTTTCCTCCTGAAGTCCCGCCACATTTTCAAAGGTTACTTTTTTATCATCCGGAGAAGACATTCGTGCGCGGCTTTTTCCGAAATTCATCATCTTACTGTTGGTTCCGCCGCCTCCCCCTGACATCTGACGGTTCATCATCAGAATGAGAAAGATCACCAGTCCTCCGGTAAGAAGAATCGGTAAAAGTGTGCTGAAAAATACATTTTCTCTCGGCACATCCTTTACCTCCGGATAAACGCCGTTGTCCTTGAGCATTTTCTCCGCTTCGCGGACATCTGTAACATAAATCTTTTTCTGCCCCTCCCCTGCGATATCCGCGATAACCGCACCGGTAAGGCTTCCGTTATTCGGCTGAATTGCAGCATCAACCACTCTGTCCTCTTCTAATGCCTGCTCCAATTGTTTGCCATTGTAATTACTCTGTGATATCACCTGATTGTTGAGATAGAGATATCCCCCAATCAGAGCAACCAACATCACCAGATACAGGCCAATCCTACCTGGCTGTCTATTCACTTAACAAATTCTCCTTTCAGTCCTCTTTTCCCAGTTCTACCACTCCAATGAACGGAAGATTTCTGTATTTCTGGGCATAGTCAAGACCATATCCCACAACAAATTCATCCGGAATATTAAAGCAGCAGTAATCCACCTTCACATCTTTCACTCTGCGCTCCGGTTTATCCAGAAGTGTACACAGACGCACGCTGTTTGGATTTCTTCCTTTTAAGATTTCCATAAGGTAGCTCAATGTTCTTCCTGAATCGATGATATCCTCCACGATCAGAACCTCCTTGCCCTCCAATGGCTGATCAAGGTCTTTCACGATCTTTACAACGCCGCTGGATTTCGTGTCATCCCCGTAGCTGGAAACAGACATAAAATCAAGAGATACCGGAACTGTGATTCTCTTTGCAAGCTCGCAGGTGAAGAACACTCCGCCTTTCAGTACACAGATCAGATGGATTTCCTTTCCCGCATAGTCATTGCTGATCTTCGCCGCAACTTCCCTGATACGTGCATCCACTTCTTCTTCACTGAGTAAAACATTGATTTTTTCGCTCATATTCATATCCTCCTTGGTATTTAAGCTCCAATACATACTTTGTATCGGATTTTATTTTATACTTTTCGCTGATCCTGTATCCCACCAGCCAGAGTACCTCCTCCCCGCTGAGGATCAGAGGGATCCTTTCCCGCATTTCCCTCGGAATCTTTTCGTCGATCATAAAGCGGTTCAGCTTCTTTCTGTCTCCTTTGGCGTTCAGAATGAAGCCATCTCCTTCTCTTCTGGTCCGAATACATAGACTATATAGTATTCTATCATAATCTAGCCATTTCGTATATGCCTTTTCTTCAATCTTCTGTCCTGTATAGGGGAAAATTTTCGTTTCCACTGTTCCAAGGGGTGTTTCCGTTCTTCCGGGGACCGATATTTCCCATGTTTTTCCTGAAAAAGCGTCCGTTTCCGAAGACGGAGCATTTTTCCCCAAAAAAACTCCCCCATAGGTTTTCTCTGCCGAAAGCCCGCAGGGAAGGGAAATCCGTCTTCCTGTCTGCATCTCCCCCATTGCCAGCGTCTGCTCCAGATGAGCCGCTGTAAAATCCCTGCGTTTTCCGGCAAGCTCCTCAAAGGCCTGCTGCAGCGCATAGATTTTTATGATCTTATCCACACGGAAAAAGTCTTCTGTGAGAAGATATCCACCTTTTTCTCTTATCTGTTCCCCCAAAAGCTCCCTTCCCTTTTCACAGAGATAGTCCTCTGCCATGGAAAGTCTTCCTGCAGTCTCCGCCATATGCTCCGCTGCCCGGGCATTGATCTCCTCCTGCAGAACCGGAAGAATGTGATGACGTATCCTGTTTCTTGTGTACTCGTCAGAAAGATTACTGGAATCCACAATATGGGGAATCCTGTTCTCCTCTAAATAATGGGCAATTTCTTTTCTTCCTAAACATAAAATCGGCCGGATTCTGTCTCCGGCAGACGGACGCATGGAGCAAAGCCCCCGAAGCCCTGTTCCACGGGCAAGATTGTGGATCATGGTTTCAGCCAGATCCTCCCGGTTATGGGCAAGGGCAACCCTGACAAAGCGTCCCTCTTTTCGAAAATCCGCTCCGGCCTTTTCAAATGCCTCGTTTCTCACCCGGCGTCCTGTTTCCTCATGCCCCAGCTTCCACCTTTTGGAAAGCTCAGGCACATCGTAACGGCAGGTTATGCACCGGATCTTCCATTCCCTGCAGATGTTTTCCACAAGAAGGGCGTCTCTGTCCGCCTCCTGTCCACGGATTCCGTGGTGAACATGGACAGCCAGAAGGGTGAACTCCATCTCCTCACTAAGTCTTCTGAGGATTTCCAGCATGGTCATGGAATCACCGCCTCCGGAAACCCCGGCAAGGATCACATCTCCCGGAGAAATCATTTTATTTTCCCTTATGTAGTCTTTTACTTTTTTCAGCATTTTTTCTCCTGTTATGAACTTCCCCTATTTTTTCCAGAGGCCAGCCACAAGGACTGTCATGTCGTCTCTGGCATGATAATCGCTGTATCCAAGAACTCTCTCCAGGATTCCCCTGCTGATGTCCCTGGGCGCCTCCTCCTTCACATCCATAATAATTTCCTTCATAGTCTCTTCCTCATGCTCTGCAGGCAGAGCATCCAGAACCCCGTCTGTCATCATAATCAGATAGTCTCCATGATAAAGCTTCCTGGAGGCAGTGTCAAAATCCGTCTGCTGTACCAGCCCTGCAGCCAGGCTCTCCGAAGTAATGGCTTCCACCCAGTGATCCCGCTTTATAAAGGTGGAGGCCGCTCCTGCCTTAAGAAAGCTGCATATCCCTGTGTAGAGATCTACCGCACACATATCCACAGTAGAAAACATATTGTCATGTCCCTTCAGCACAAGGGCAGAATTCACCATCCTGGCTGCTGTTTCCTGGGAAAAGCCAGATTCCAGAAACTGCTCCAGCAGCTCCACTACGATCTCGCTTTCCCTGCATGCCTCCATGCCGGAGCCCATGCCGTCTGAGAGACACATCACAAACTTTCCGTCTTCTTCCTGCCTGCATATATAATTATCCCCGGAAACCTTCTCCGCCTCCTTGGTCAGGCCTGCCACCCCGTAAAGCATCTGATAACTTACATCCTCTATGAAATGGGTGGTGTGATACTCCCGGTTCACAATACATCTGCTTCCGCTCACCGGAGCCATACTGCATCCCAGGGCTTCGGAAAGGCACTGGGAAACCTCGATCATGGAAATGCACTGGCCGCTTCTGGCCCTCATTGTGAGAAACACCTGTCTTCGTCCTTCCACCTTGTCCATCACCCATACCTGCTTCAGGATAATATGATGCTTCTTGAGACGTTTTCCCAGATCCTCCTCCAGCTTCCCGTCTCCCCGCTCAATATCGTAAAGATCCTCTGCCACCATCTCCATGATTCTGGATGTCTCTTTGAGCTGCTGGGCTACGGCAAGCCGGTTCTCGATCATGCGGTTATCCCAGACAAGGCGCTGTCTTTCCCGGCGAAAATTCTCACAGACTGTATCAAAATACTGGACTGACCTGCCGCACAGCCCCATCCATTCGTTTCGCACCGCCCGGATTCTCTCTTCATCCTCTTCCTCCAGGGAGCGCACCATAGCTTCCAGCCCCTGACACATCAGCTCCCTGTGCTCACACCAGCAGATATCCCTCTGATAGCATTTCCCGCAGACCGCTTCATTGGTATCCTGCAGGATCTGCTCAATCTGTCCGCTGCTGAGATAATCCTTCCGGTAGGGCATTCCGTAAAACGTATCCGCCAGCTTCTGAAAAGACGCCGCATACCGCTGCACCTTTTCCTTCTGGGGATGGCTGTCCCGCGGGGGCAGCATCTCTTCTGTCTGCGGCGCCCTGTCCGCTAAGATAGTTTTTGCCATGTCCCGTATGATCAGAAGTACACTGATAACGAGCATGGCAATGATCCATTCCTGCATATGTTCCCCTCCCCTGATATCCTCATCAAATGGATATTATAAAAGGGAGAGAATAAAATATCTGTCAAACGCAGACGAATATCAAGAAAAAGTTTTCGTCAAAAAGACCGCGGAAATACAGGTATGTGCCAGAGTCTTTCAGGATCTGCACCCCTGCGGCTTCCACCTGTAAGGCTACTCGCCTTCTTTAAATACGATCTCATTGTCCTTCACCAGACCCAGTCTTTCTCTTGCAACCTCCTCTGCATATTCATCCGTCTGCATATAGTCTCTTAATTCCTCTATTTCCTTCGTCCGTTCCTTCTCGTCCTCAATTGCCTGCTCCAGAGTTGCCGCTTTTGCGTCATAAACAGCCAAACGACTCTGCAAATGGCGGCTTTCGATCATCAGACCGCCCAGAAGGATCAGAACGACAAGGGCAATTGCAAGCATACCCAGGCGATTGTATCTTATTATATTCTTTTTTCTGCTTTTTTTCTTTGTTTTACCCAATTTGCCTGCCTTTCCTTTTTTACACATTTATATACGAAAATTTTACATCGTCTGATGGGAAATAGCAACCATTTTATCAATTTTTTTAATAAAACAGCAGGAATTTCCAGGATTCGGGTACACACTTTTACAAAAAAAGCACTGATCGTCTGTGCGCAGAGCAAAGCTCCCAGAAAGATGCCCAAAAACAGAAAAAATCTCAGGCTTCCCTGATTTGACCTGTACACCGACGAAAAAACAGCAAATCCGCCGGCAGCCCAGAAGAGAAGATCCTCAGCAGCCACCCAGAAGGCAGAATGGGAAAACGCCCTCCTGAAGGCCCGCAGAAGATCGTAACACAAAAGGAGAACCGCTCCTGTGACGACGGCCTGCAGAAAAAGAAGCATTTCATGATGGATATAACTGCTCATAGATTATCGAAACATCCTTTTTAGAAGGGATTCCTCTTTTTTTCCGCTGTTCTTCGACAGATAGGTCATACTGTCGGTTTTCCCTTCCAGATCTACTTCTCCTTTTTCCAGGTCCAGCCTTTTCACATGAAGCTGTTCTCCCTTTATCACCAGTTTTCCTGCCTCTGTAAAAAGCAGGATTTCTTTTTCATCAAAGGATTTCACATCGCTCACTCCGCTTACGGTTCCTCCGCGGCGGTCCCAGAGCTCAATGCGATGGGATATCCCTGTCTTTTTTTCTTCCAACCCAAGCCTCCCAACGGTTATTCCACTATCAGTCTATGTGGATCTGCCGGAGATTATACCCCTGCCTGCCGGAAAGGCCTGTCCCTGTACAGCAAACGTTCCGTTACCTCTCAGAGATAACGGTACATGCTTTCCACTTCTTCTTTTCTGACGGTTTCCTTAACCTCCAGAACCTCCACTTTTACATTTTTGCTTCCGAACTGGATTTCGATGATATCTCCTGTCTTCACAGATACAGATGCCTTGGCCGGCTTGTCGTTTACAAGGACACGGCCTGCGTCACATGCTTCATTTGCAACTGTACGCCGTTTGATCAGACGGGATACCTTGAGATATTTGTCTAAACGCATACGCTTCCTCCTGAATCCTTTTTTTCAAAAAAGGACAAAATAAGGGGGAACCGAAGTTCCCCCAGTTATCATCCATGAATTATTTTGCGTTGATCATGTCTTTTAAAGCTTTACCTGCTTTGAATTTCGGAGCTTTGGAAGCTTCAATTGTCATAGTCTCGCCTGTCTGAGGATTTCTGCCCTCTCTAGCAGCTCTCTCGCTGACTTCGAATGTACCGAAACCAACTAACTGAATTTTACCACCGTTTTTCAGTTCTTTAGATACTACATCAACAAAAGACTTCAGAACGTCTTCAACATCTTTCTTGGAAAGATTTGTCTCTTTCGCCATAGCTGCTACTAATTCTGTTTTATTCATGGTTGTTTCCTCCTCTGATAATCTCATAGTTTGGTGACTTCCGTCTTTTAGCGACAGAGTCCTATCATCTATATATATACCTTTTCCCTATTGTTGTCAAGGTTTTTCCTGTTATTCCGGCTGTTTCAGGTGTTTTTTTTGTGAATTTTCACGAAGCCTGCGTTCCCGGGCCTTCAGTTCCTCCCAGCTTAAAGAATTAAGCTCCTGATCATCGGGCGCAAAAATCTTCGGATGGCGGAATTTCATCTTTTTCGTAATGCCGTCGATAACGTCTTCCAAAGTAAACAGTCCTTCCTCCCGGGCAATCACGCTGTTGAGAACAATCTGAAGCAGCAAATCACCAAGCTCTTCACAGAGATTATCGCCACGCCCCTCTTTTTCCAGGATATCGATGCCTTCCAGAACCTCACTGGTTTCATTTACAAGGCATGATTTCAGGCTTTCATGGGTCTGGACGCTGTCCCAGGGACATTTCTCCCTGAGAAGCTCCACAACCTCCACAAAGTCAGAGAAGGCAGCTTTCACTGATTCTTCCATAAATTACATCATCTGATTTACCATGGCAAGAACCGCTTCTCCCATAGCTGCTGATTTCTCATCTGCATCTGCAAGGGAGGTTCCTTTTACGCCATAGTAGAATTTAACCTTCGGCTCTGTTCCGGATGGTCTTACACATACCCATGCGTCATCTGTCAGATCGTAATACAGAACATTGGATTTTGGAAGTCCGGTAGGCTTCACTTCGCCGGTTGCAAGATCTTTGACTGTGTCTTCTTTATAATCTCTTGCGGAAACTACTTTATGTCCTGCAAACTCAGCCGGAGGATTCTGGCGGAGTGTATCCATGATCTCCTGGATCTTCTGAAGGCCTTCAATTCCTTTCAGTGTCACAGATTTGATATCGTCCTTGTAGTATCCAAACTGCTCATACATATCGATCATGGCATCCCACAAGGTCTTGCCCTGAGTCTTGTAGTATGCTGCAGCCTCACAAAGAGCCATTGTTGCAACAATCGCGTCTTTATCTCTTGCATAGGTTCCGATCAGGCAGCCGTAGCTCTCCTCAAATCCGAAGAGATAGGTGCCTTTTCCGCTGTTCTCAAAGCCGAGGATCTGCTGTCCGATAAATTTAAAGCCTGTGAGAACCTCAATCAGGTTTACGCCGTAGCCTTTGGCAATGGCATCTGCCAGATTGCTGGTAACGATCGTCTTAATGAGAGCTCCGTCCTCCGGAAGGCTTCCGTTTACAGCCTTTCTCTGGCTGATCTCGTAGTTTGCAAGGAGACATCCGGACATATTTCCGGTAAGGTCATGGTACTCGCCGTTTTTGTCCTTTACACGAACACCAAGACGGTCTGCGTCAGGGTCTGTTGCAAGAACAAGGTCTGCGTCGATTTCTTTCGCAAGCTTCAGGCCAAGCTCAAAAGCTTCTGCTGCTTCCGGGTTCGGATAGCTGACTGTCGGGAAATCACCGTCCGGCAGTTCCTGCTCTTTTACTACATATACGTTCTCAAATCCAAGCTCTTTCAGAATTCTTCTTGCAGGGATATTTCCTGTTCCGTGAAGAGGGCTGTATACGATCTTTAAGTTTTTGCCTTCTGCTTCAATGGCATCCATATGGATTACCTGTTTCTTGAGCTCTGCAATATAAGCGTCGTCAATTGCCTGTCCGATCACTTCAAACAGACCTGCTGCCTCTGCTGCAGCCTTATCCATAGTCTTTACTGTATTCCAGTCAGAGATCGCCTTAACCTCTGCCATAATTCCGGAATCGTGAGGAGGTGTGATCTGTGCACCGTCTTCCCAGTATACTTTATATCCGTTATATTCCGGCGGATTGTGACTGGCTGTGATATTGATACCTGCCACACAGCCTAAATGACGAACTGCAAAAGAAAGCTCAGGTGTCGGTCTTAAGGATTCAAAAAGAAATGCCTTGATACCGTTGGCAGCCAGACAAAGCGCAGCTTCCTGTGCAAATTCAGGTGACATGTGACGGGAATCGTAAGCAATGGCAACGCCCTGGGACTGTTTGTTTACTTTTGCAATATAATTTGCAAGTCCCTGTGTGGCGCGTCTGACAACGTAGATATTCATACGGTTTGTTCCAGCCCCGATGATACCGCGCAGACCTGCTGTACCAAACTCCAGATCCATGTAAAAGCGCTCTTTGATCTCGTTATCGTTCTCTCTGATCGCCTCTAATTCCTTCTTTGTTTCTTCATCAAAGTATGGGTTTTCTATCCATTGCTCATATGTTGCCTTGTAATCCATACCAAGCCCTCCTGTATATAATATTTTCTCATAACGGTGCGGTGTTTCTTCTTTACCGGACGTTACATGCTTTCTTTATTATATAACAGTTTCATCCAAAAATAAAGGGAAAACCCGTGGTTTCCTTCGTCAAAACGGATAATTTCCGAAGCATTTTTCACTAAAATTCCCCCAGATTTCCTGCTGACTGATGAGAATCCTGAGTTTTTCCGTATTTTTTTCAGAAATCCACGCCTTATTGTGAGAATAATAATAATTCGCCAGTTTCCAGTATTTTTCAGGATAGGTAAATCGTACCTTAAGATTCTCCCATTCCCTTCTGGAAACAGGCCGGATTTTGTGATAAGCTTTGAGCATTTCCCTGGCAAGAGGCAGGTCCCAGTTATATTTTTCCAGGATTTTACGCATAAACCGGTAAAGATCGGACATCTGGATGTCGAAGCTCCAATGGCCGAAATTTGTCACTGCAGTCTCCCCCTTCATCATCAGCACATTATGCTGACTGTACTCTCCGTGGCACACTGCCCCCTCCTCCCATGCCTCCTTACGCAACGCCTCATATCCCGATTCCTCCAGCATTTCCAGAGCAAGCTCTCCTCTTTTTAAAAACCACTCTGCGCTGGCCAGAAATTCTTTTTCGAAAACACCGGAAGCGCCTTTTTTTCTTATAAATTTACGGATCTTGCGAATTTCCTGATTATGGCGTACATACACTTCCCTCAGAGATTTCTCCCGGTATTCCTCTGCAGGCGCAAGCTTCATGACTGTATGTAATCTCGCCAGTGTACTTACGCTTCTGAGAATATCCTCTCTTGATTTTGTGTCGCACTCTCTCCCCTCATACCAGTACTGAAGAGTAAAGGCCGCATCGTCCTTGTCCCTGCTCACAAGGCTCCCCTCCTGATTAGGAAGAAAGCTGTCCACACAGAGGCCCTTCTCTTTCAGGGCAAGAAGAAGCTCCTGCTGTTTCCCAAGTTTTTTTTCCGAGCCTGTAAACTCTCTCAAGATCAACAGTCCCTTTTGCGTACGGCAGAGAAGCGCCCCTCTTGTGCGCGCAGTCGTCTCCGCAGTCAGCCCATATTGTTCCAGAGTGCTGAGTCCGTAATCATACAATTGCATATCCCCCTCTGATTTTAATCCCTTTTATCTTATGTACTGCCCTCTCAGGATATGTCAGCCTTGCCCAAGGCCTGTCAAAACAAAAGAGAGCGCCTTTTCGGCGCTCTGCAGTTACTTATTTATCAGATTTAACAATGTCTCTTTTTTGTTCAGCTCCGGTTCCTCCAGCACCATTTCCAGAAGGCTGTTCAGAACCACGCCGATCTCTTTCCCCGGCTTCATTCCCGCTTCGATCAGATCGCTCCCTGTTACCGCCAGTGTTTTAAGAGAAATACATTCTTTTTTCTCAATAATCTCCCGGTAAAGAAGCGTAAGCTTCTCGATCCGTTCCGCCTTTTCTTCTCTTTTATAAGGGCTCTGTGCCAGCATATCGGCTTTCTGAACCACAAGATAAGACGGGAAAAGCTCCTCTCCGATCTTATTCAAAGCCCGCCTTACGCTTTTCGGCGTATTTTCCGGGCGGTAATCGTGCCACTTCACAAGATGGCTTACCTTTCTTATGGTATCATTGTCAAATTTCAGGCGGCGGAGGATTTCTTTCGCCATCTTTTCTCCCAGGGAGCCATGTGTCTTGAAATGGTCTCTTCCGTTTTCGTCCGTTGTTTTTACCTTCGGCTTTCCAATATCGTGAAGGAGCATGGTCAGGCGCAGCACCTTATCTCCGGGAACATTTAAGAGACTGTGAAGCGTGTGCTCTCCAACTGTATAGCAGTGATGGGGCGTATTCTGCTCCGTGTCCATACAGGCGTCAAATTCCGGCAGAAACTCCTTTGTGATTCCTGTCTCCCAGGCAATCCTCAGGTAATCGGGATGAGGAGAAAGGAGAAGCTTCACCAGCTCCGTCTGAATCCGCTCGGCGCTTACATTTTTGAGGTTCGGGGCAATGACAGACAGCGCAGCTTTCGTCTCCCTTTCTATTCCGAAGCCAAGCTGGGCGCTGAATCGCACGGCCCGCATGATCCGCAGCGCATCCTCCGTAAACCGTTCCAGCGGATTTCCCACACAGCGAATCCTTTTTTCCTCCATATCTGCAAGCCCGCCAAACAAATCTACCAGTCCGGTGGAAGGATTGTATGCCATGGCATTGATGGTGAAATCTCTGCGTTTGAGGTCCTCCTCCAGACTGGCAGTGAAGGTCACCTGCTTTGGATGGCGGCCGTCCTCATATTCTCCGTCTACGCGGTAGGTTGTCACCTCGAAGCCTTCCTTCTCTATCATTACCGTAACCGTGCCGTGCTGCAGGCCGGTATCCACAGTTCTTCGGAACAGCGCTTTGACCTGCTCCGGTTTCGCCGAGGTGGTAATATCCCAGTCATCCGGCTTCCTGCCCAGGATGGAGTCACGGACACAGCCGCCTACTGCATATGCTTCAAATCCGGCTTCTTCTAATTTATTTATGATAAATCCCACTTTTTCTGGTATCCTCAAATCCATTCTGTATCCTTTCCCTGACTGCCGCTTCACAAGAGACAGCTTTTTCAGAAAACAGCCCGCGTAAAATTTTTACGCAGGCCGCTGTTTTCCTGATTCCTTAATATGCTCTTCCCCAATATACCATTTTCTTAGCCGGTTTTCCGCAACATACGCAGACATCGCTTAACTGCTCCTGCTCAAACGGCATACATCTGGAGGTTGCCTGTACGTCCTCTTTGATCTTGTCTTCACACTCACGGCATCCACACCACATTGCCTTTACGAAACCAGGCTTGTTGTTGATCGTATCTTTAAATTCCTCATAGTTGGTCGCCACATAAGTATGCGCATCTCTGTGAGCCCGTGCGCGCTCCAGCATCTCTTTCTGCATGGTATCCAGGATTTCCTGAACCTTCTGTGCAAGTTCTTCAAATTTCACTACATATTTCTCTCTTGTATCACGACGGCAGATCACAGCCTGTCCGTTCTCGATATCCTTTGGTCCGCACTCGATACGAACCGGAATACCGCGCATCTCCTGTTCTGCGAATTTGAATCCCGGACTCTTATCTGTATCGTCTACTTTTACGCGGAAGCCTGCATTCTTTAATTCTGCAAACATCTCGTCTGCTTTCTCCAGAACGCCTTCTTTTCTCTGCTGGATCGGAATGATAACCGCCTGAATCGGAGCAATTCTTGGAGGAAGTACCAGTCCGCTGTTGTCGCCGTGTACCATGATGATCGCACCGATCATACGTGTTGTCATACCCCAGGAAGTCTGGTGTACATACTGTAACTGATTGTTTTTATCTGTATACTGAATACCGAAAGCTCTGGCAAAGCCATCTCCGAAGTTGTGGCTTGTTCCGGACTGAAGAGCCTTTCCGTCATGCATCAGAGACTCGATGGTATAGGTTGCTTCTGCACCTGCAAATTTCTCTTTCTCTGTTTTCTGACCTTTTACAACCGGAATTGCAAGAACCTCCTCGCAGAAATCTGCATAGACGTTCAGCATCTGAATGGTTCTCTCTTCTGCTTCCTCTGCTGTTGCGTGAGCGGTATGGCCTTCCTGCCACAGGAATTCACGGGAACGAAGGAAAGGACGGGTTGTTTTTTCCCAGCGCACTACAGAACACCACTGATTGTATACCTTCGGCAGATCTCTGTGAGACTGGATCTCTTTCTGGTAAAAATCACAGAACAGAGTTTCAGAAGTAGGACGCACGCAGAGACGTTCCTGAAGAGGATCCAGACCTCCGTGTGTAACCCATGCTACTTCCGGAGCAAAACCTTCCACATGATCTTTCTCTTTCTCAAGAAGGGATTCCGGAATGAACATTGGCATGTATACGTTCTGTACTCCTGTTTCCTTAAATCTTCTGTCAAGCTCGTTCTGGATATTCTCCCAGATCGCATAGCCTGCCGGCTTGATCACCATACATCCCTTTACGCTGGTGTAATCGCAGAGCTCTGCTTTTTTTACAACGTCCGTGTACCACTGGGCGAAATCGTCTTCCATGGAAGTGATGGCTTCCACAAGTTTCTTATTGTTTGCCATGTTTTTTCTCCTTTTCTCTTTTCTTTTTTGTATGTTCCGGGATGGAACTCTCTTCCTTCCCCGGAGTCTCCTCCGGATGCTTCCTGTTTTACGGAAACAAAAAAGAAGCCTTCCATCCCTGTCAAGGGACCGAAAGGCTTCGGCGGTACCACCCTAATTAGCACTGTACCTCAGGTACACTGCTCTCTCTATTTCCTGTAACGCCGGAATTGCGCCGTACTTCAGTTGCACGGGGCTCCGAGGCCGGTTCCATGACTCACGCACAAAGTCCTCACACCGCCGCTGCCTGCGCAGACCGGGACTTCTCTCTGGGATTGCTCCTCATGTACTATTCTCTTCAACGCCGTAATTTCTTTATGATTCTTTCCCTATTTTATGCGAAACCCCTGCAGGTGTCAACCCCTTTTATACGGTAAAATTGATTTCTCTTCCTGTCCGGCTGTATTTATAATACCGCACTCCCGCTGCATCCAGCATACGTTTGGAGGCTATGACAGATGGAGTGTCTGCATACTTGTCACAATCGTAAACAATTGTCTTGATACCTGCCTGAATAATGGCTTTCGCACATTCATTGCAGGGGAAAAGGGATACATACAGCTTGGCCCCCTCCAGACTTCCGCCTCTGTAGTTCAGTATCGCGTTGAGTTCACTGTGTGTGACATAGAGATATTTCGTGTCAAGAGGGTCTCCCTCCCTTGCCCATGGAAATTTATCATCGGAGCATCCCATGGGAAATCCGTTATATCCCATGGAAAGAATTTTATTGTCCTGACTCACAATACAGGCTCCCACCTGCGAATTCGGATCCTTGGAGCGCATGCCGGAAAGCATGGCTACTCCCATGAAATATTCATCCCAGGACAGATACCCGTCTCTTTTGTGATTGTTGTCCCCCATAATAAGACCTCCCCCGTCTCTTTTATTCTTCCATCTGTGCAATTCTTCTTGCGTGTCTCTCATCTCCGGAAAACGGTGTGTTCAGGAATGTTTCCACAATTTTAACAGCCAGTCCAGGGCCTACTACTCTGCCGCCCAGCGCAAGAACATTGGCGTCATTGTGAAGTCGTGTAGCCTCTGCGCAGAAGCAGTCTGTACAGAGAGCCGCGCGGATTCCTTTAAATTTATTTGCCGTAATGGAGATGCCGATTCCTGTTCCGCAGATCAGGATTCCTTTTTCACATTCTCCGCTCTGGATTGCCTTTGCAACCTTTTTGGCATAAACCGGATAATCTACAGACGCTGTGCTGTCACAGCCGAAATCCTTATATTCGATTCCCTTTTCATCCAGATACTTTTTAATTTCCTGTTTCAGTTCGTAACCGCCGTGGTCACATCCTAATGCTATCATTTCTTTTCCTCCCTGCTGTTCTTTCTGTTGTTTGTCTGAAATAATCTTATTCTGCCTGAATCCTTTTATGGCCTGCTGCCTTCAAAAGCCGGTTCATAATAGCCTGTCCCATCCGCGGCGTGTAAAAGGCTTCGGAATAGATCACCTTCGCATCTCCTTCGTCAAACTCCCGGAGCACTTCATATAAGTGATGGGCGATCGTCTCTTCCTCCTCACGGCTGCCAATGCTCTTGATGATACAGGCTTTCGGATATCTGTCCATTGTTTCATCTGTTGCAATAATTCCGACTTTTTTCCCTTCGGCCTCCGCCTCTTTTGCAAGGGCTGTTATTTTTCGGATCACTGCCTCTGTTTCTCCTTCCACAATGGCAAGATCCGCCTTGGGCGCATAATGGCGGTATTTCATTCCCGGAGCCTTGGGACGAACGCTGTTGTCTGTGATCAGAAGCCCCTTATCCATTTTTACCTCACCCAAAAGCTCCTGAAGCATTTCCAGGGAAATATACCCGGGTCTTAATACCACAGGAATCTCCTCTGTAAAATCCACAATGGTGGATTCCAGCCCGATTCCCACCTGACCGCCGTCGATGATCATATCAATGGCTCCGCCCAGATCCTCCTCCACATGCTGAGCAGTTGTGGGGCTTGGGCGTCCCGAGGTATTGGCGCTTGGGGCAGCCACATATCCTCCTGCTGCCAGGATCAGTTCCTGTGCGATCCTGTCGCTGGGGAAACGCACCGCCACACTGTCAAGCCCTCCTGTTGTTTCAGGAGGCACGATTTCCGCCTTGGGAAGAATCATTGTCAGAGGTCCCGGCCAGTATTTCTCTGCCAGAAGCTTTGCCTTAGGGGGAATCTCCTTTACAATAGGCTCCAGCGCATCCATACTGGCAATATGCACAATGAGGGGATTATCCGAAGGACGGCCCTTTGCCGCATATATTTTGATAGATGCCCTGGGATCCAGCGCATTTCCTCCCAGTCCGTAGACCGTTTCTGTGGGAAATGCCACAAGACCGCCGTTTTTCAGGATTTCCCCGCCCCGTTTTATAGCTTCCATATCCGGTTTTTCCGTTGTCATGGATACAACTTCTGCTTTCATTTCCATCCTGCTTTCTCTTCTATAGTCTGTTCTTTCTCAATCGTTTTTATTTTACACGATTTTTCTCAATCTGTCCATTCTGCGTTAAAAGGCCTTAGTTTACCTTCAAAATATAGGTGGACGAGTTCTCTGACTGGAACACCTTTTCCCCTGTTTCCAGCAGCAATTCTTCGTTAAGACTGTCCCCGTATTTTTCAAATTCCTTGGAGCCTACCACAATATAGGAAATCTCATACTTCTCGATCAGAGATCTCACCAGAGCTTCATCTGAAGAAGTATAGATACTCTGGATATCTGCACTTTTTTGATTCAGATCTCCGGTATTGTTTCTCCACAGCCATTCGTGAACATACCAGCCGAGAACCGTGGGAAGCCCGGTCATTGCAGATACGCGCTCATATCCCGTATAACTGTCTCCGTTTGCCTCGAGGACTACAGGGGAACCTTCAATATTTTCTTTCAGCCAGCGGATCGCAGACGCATCCTGGGGAAAATCTGTTTCCAGAAAAGCGGTTGCATTCAGTCCCTGATAATCTGCCGGATTCAGCACATTTCCGAACCATGCCCGGACACTGTTGCCGAAATATCCCAATGTCCAGCAAAGAAGCGCCAGAGCGATTCCTGCCGACAGCTTGAGGATTTTTGACTTTGTCACTGCAAGGAGCCTGTAAATCCCATATCCCATAGTCATTCCGAAAAGAATATATGCCTGATATGTCAGTTTAAACATGGTATTTGCCCTTGCATTTCCATTTTCGTAAATATCACGGACATAGACAAGCTCCGGTATCAGTACAAGCCCGATCGCGCAAAGTCCCATAATAACTGCAAAAAGATCCGGTATTTCTATTACACTCATCAATTTATAAAGACTTCTGTTTTCTTTCTCTCTGAGCTTTTCCCACAAAACAGAACCGATAAAAAGAATCGCCAGGATTCCCGGAAGCCCCCACAAAACCATGAGCTGATAAAATCTGGAATGGTACTGAGCAATTCCGATTCCCTGAAACATGGTTTCAAATTTCAGATTAAAAGGAAGAACCACTGTATAGGCCACAAGAAGAACCTCCACAGCCTGCGATGCAGTCACAGCCAGAATGGTTTTTGCCTTTCCTTTAAACTGAATAATATTTGCAAAGAGTACAACCCCTCCTGTTACCACAAAGTAAATCACGAAATCCCAGAAGTTTGACCACTGGAACATTCCAAGAAGCATGGCAGCAA
Organism: Clostridiales bacterium; assembly: GCA_019416265.1. Taxonomy (GTDB): domain Bacteria; phylum Bacillota; class Clostridia; order Lachnospirales; family Lachnospiraceae; genus Blautia_A. The sequence goes on from DXXQ01000055.1 coordinate 27,810, forward strand.
GAAGAATGTGAGGGCAGAAAAGCTGTCTCTTCCAAAAGCTTTTGCCCGAAAACTCTTCCCCTTCCTTTCTTTGGGAAAGGACATTTTTCATCCATGCATAAAGAATTCCCGTGATCAAAAGCACAAAAATAATATTCACAACATGAGCATGAAGATCCCCAAGCACAAAGGAATAACAGGGAAATTCATGGATAGTCTTGTCCGGAACATCCGGATTATGTCCGATATAGCGGGTTGCATTGGGAAACCAGTATCCTGAGACTTCCTCTCCCTTCCACTTCTGGATCCACGGAAGGATCTTGCTGTAAATCACATAATGCATATTTCCCGCAACGGAAACGGCAAATCCCGCTGTAAGCCCTGAAACTGCGGGAATCCAGGATTTTTTGCCTGTAAGCGAATGCTTCAGCCTGTCGGAGGCCATCTGGAAGACAAGGGAAAACGGCATTACAAAGGCAAGTCCCGCCACAAAGGTGCGCATAAGATTATAGGTGATTTCCACCCTGCATCCGGAAAGCTTTGACAGGAAAACTGCGAAATACTGTCCTCCGTAATAATAGTTGATGGTTCCTTCCGAATACCACAGGTCTCTTGCAGGAAGCACACTGCTTCGCATCATTGCCTCCATAAATCCATAATCCATGAATTTCTCTGTTCCGTAAGCTGCAGGACGGAACCCCGCAAGATAAGTCCACAAAAGGAAGAAGACAAAAAACAGCACTTCCTCCCAGAATATCAGACTCCCATGGTCAAAGGGCATACATTCAAAGTCCTTTTTTTCCTGATGCCTGTGAAGCGCCAGACCTCCCCCAGCGCACACAAGGGTCACAACGCCCACGCAGGTCACTGTCGTAAACGGCAAAAGCTTCACAGCAACCAGAAACCATGTAAGAAATCCGGTAAGCGCAATGGCAAGTACCTTGGAAAAGATCCAGCCCTTGTCTGAAAAGCCTCGAAACAGCCATCCTGTCAGGGGCATTGTCATCAGTCCCATCACAAACGCCAGAAGCCACCAGGTCCAAAATGCCCACACATCACTTTTCAGCAGAAACGCCGACAGAGCCAGAAGAGCTGCTGTCAGCAGTATTTCCGGTATTACTTTCTTTATCCGTTGTTTCATAAATTCTGATTCTCCTATCCTCCGATTCAAACACCTCCGGGTATACGCTTCGGATCACATCCTCCCTGCATTCCCTTTGTTCGAACTCCATTCCTTCCTCAAAAAGAATGTATGTGATACGTTCTTTTTCCACAGTTTCCTTCAGTTCTTCCCTGTCCGCTGTGGTATAAATAGTTACTGCCTGAGCCGCCCGGTAATTGGTATCATATCCTGCCGACCAGGCATAATAAGGCCATCCGCAGTACATCATAACTCCGGACATGGTAACCTCATTCATACTATATTGGGGGGTGAGCAGCAGATCGTTCTTCCCCAGGTTCTCCGACAGCCAGTCGGTAACCCCACTTTCTGCCTTCACGCTCACCCTCCGTCCGGGGCCATTTCCCCTCAAGATGATGGCAAAGTCATAAATTCCCGTCACAGTAAGGCAAAGGGAAAGAATCACAGCCGTGATCTTCCCTCCAGTTCCTCTCCGAAACAGCCTGCACAGTGCATCTGCCCAGAATATGGCGAGAAATGCATAAGAAATCATAATATATTTATGATTCACATTAATATCCGGTGTCAGAGAAACGGTAAATGCGAAAATTGCCGGGAACAGAAAGCTAAAAAGGATCACTCTTCCTTTCCTGTCACAAAATATCGCAAGCACACCCAGTCCCAGAAAAAAGACACCGCTCATTAAAAACAGATATACGATCACTCCCCACAGAGTTTTTTCCTCTGCAAGGAAACCAAACTGCAGTTTCGGGCTCATCGCCTGTCCACTGATAAAGATGCGGGACTGCAGCAGCGAAAAAAACACCGCAGCAGCGGCAGTCACTGCATAATCAAGCTTCCCGTCTGAAAAAATCCCAAAGCCCATAAGGATCAGAAGTCCCCCGATCAGGGCAGCTCCGTTCCAAAAAGCCAGCAGTCCCAGAAACATTCCCAGAAGAAGGGCTGTTTCCAGATTTCTGCTCTTCCAGGCAGTCCGGGAAAACAGTCTGCCTTTCAGCCAGACAAGTCCTCTTTCTTCATGGGCAAGGCCTGCTTCCAGCCAGTCCATATAAATCCAGACTGCCGCTGAAATCACAAGAAGGCCAAAGGCCAGATGCCTTTGGTTGAGATACACATTAAAATTCCAAAGCCCCCAGTTTTCATTGAGGGTATATCCGATAAACGACGTATTTTCAGCAAGGGCCTCCAGCAGATCTCCGCTTTTTATATGCTCCAGAACGTATGCAAAAAATGCAGTTCCGCTTCTGAAAAAGAACAAAATTCCCGTGAGAACTCCACAGGATGTTTTCCCGGTAATGCGCACTGCAAGCAGATACAGAAGCATGAGGAACCCCATCAGGGAGAGAATACTCGGCACATTATACGCCCAGTCCAGAGGAAGCCCCAGATATTCCAGATTTCCGCAGAGAAACTGAAACATAAAGTGATACTTCACATCTTCCCCTCCAAAGTGGGGATACTGAGTCGGGAAATTATTCCCCCGGGAAAATGAGCGCATCATAGCCGTATGGGGCGCATAATCTCCGTAAACCGTAAAGCCGGAATAAATTCTTCCTCCATGAATGTAAAATACATAAAACATCATATAGGTAACACAGGCAAAAAGAATCCCGAAATAAATCAGTTCCTTCTTAAAGGCCCTTCTGTCTGTGACCATTTGCGTAAGCCCGTATGTATCCGCAGCCCTTTTCCTGCGTCCGGCTCCCAGATACAGAACCGCTGCAGCGCCGGTGAGAACCCCTGCAAGATTCCCGTAAAAAAGAGGATTCTCCGTTCCTGCACAGACACTGACAAGCCAGGAAACTGCATAAACCATCCAGGTAAGCAGCAGTATTCCTATACCCCAGGATACAGGCGCCAGAAACCAGATCTGATTCGCCCCCTCTGCCTGCCGCTTTTTTGCAGGAAGCAGAAGCCCTGTCACTATTTCATATCCAAGTATTCCTGAAAAAATCAGGTATAACATTCCCAACATATTTTTTCCTACCTTCTCTTCGTTCAGTATACCAAAAGAGGCCGCTCTTTAAAAGCCCCATCAGTGAACTACTTATTTTTTTCTATACCCCTGCCTTTTCCATATATTCGCAGATTCCTTCCGTGACAGCCTGCGCAGCCATCCGCTGGTATTCCTCTGTCTGAAGCTTCTCCGCCTCCTCCGCATTCGTGAGAAAACCGCACTCTACGATCACCAGCACTCCCGGACTCCTTTTCAGGAGGTAGTAGCTTGTATTCCCCTTTGCCAGACGGGGCCTTTCCACCTGAAGTCCCTGATTCAGCTTCTCCTGAATCGTCTCCGCCAGAATTTTTCCCTGTGCCGAGGCTTCATAATAAAAAACCTGCGGTCCCTTCACCGAAGGATCCTGATAGCTGTTCTGGTGGATACTCACAGAAACTACCGGAGACTTTTCTCTGATCAGGGAAATCCTCCTCTGCATATCCTGCGCCTTCTTATTGGAGCTTTCCTCGTCGTAAAGCCCTTCATCCTTGGTTCTCGTCATCACCACCTGATAGCCTTTTTCCTCCAGTTCCTCTCTCACCATCTTCGCAATAATGAGATTGATCCCTTTTTCTTCCAGATTTCCGACGCCTACCATCCCCGGATCCATTCCTCCGTGCCCTGCATCCACAAGAATCAGTTTTTCATCTGTATGGATTTCTCCGGAGGCAACAGCAGCCTCTCTGGAAAGAAAATAGAAGCTGACAAGAAGAAGGCAGGCCATGACCAGTTCCATAATATGTTTTTTCAAATAAAAACACCCCCTGGCATATTCAGTTAAATATATGTCCACGGGGGTGCTTTTAGCATCAAATACTGTCTTCTTTTTCAGGAACGCTTAGACATTCCTGCTGCAAAACGGACTCTGCAAAAACTTTTTTGCAGAGCATTTCCGATTATTTCAGATTATCACTGATCACCTGCCAGATGCTGCTGTTCTCGAAACCGAGCTTCCATGCTGCCACGCCTGCAAGGTCATACTTTTTGACAAGCTGAACCTTGGCTGCCAGGGATTCTCCGTCCTCCAGCCAGATTTCATAAGACGCTCCGTCCTTTTCATAAGAACCATAATTCTGTCCTGTTGTCTTGTCCCAGTAGGTTTCCGCCTGATTCTCTGCAATGGCATTCTGTGCAGTATCCATACCGATCGCCTCACTGGAAAGTGTGCCTGCTGCCACTTTCCACAGCCTTGTATAGAAGGGGACTGCATTGATCACTCTCTGAGGAGGAACTTCCTCAAGAGTATCCTGGATTCCTTTTTCCACCCACGGAAGGGATGCTACGGAACCTGCAGTTTCGGAACCAACGTAATGCTCGTCATAGCCCATGATGATCACATAGTCTACCACCCGTCCCTGCTCCGCACGGTCATAATGGCTGGTGAAGTCCTCCGGTACCGGATTATCCACGGAAAGTACAAGATTATTCTTATGACATTCAACAGACATTTCTCTGAGGAACTGCAGGAAATGGATTCCCACATCCTCGCTTAAATATTCAAAGTCAATGTTGATACCGTCAAGCCCTGCTGCAAGCGCCGCCTGGATCAGGTTATTTACCAGATTCTGCCTTGAGCTTGTTCTGGACAGTGTTTCCATGGTACTGATATTCTCGCTGAAATTATCCACAAGTCCCCATACCTTCAGCCCCATCTCATGAGCCTGGGCAACATAATCCGGACTTGCAATATTCATAATACTTCCATCGTTGGAGGTAATGGAAAACCATGTGGGGGAGATTACGTTTACTCCTGTCATATTGGCAGTTGCTTCTCCCAGGTAGGCATTGGCCTCCATTGTGGTTACCTGATGCCATACCATGTTCACAGGCTCATCCATGGTAAGATAGGTATATTCCTCTCTCTCAAAATCTCTGTCAAAGCTGGTTGTGGAAGGTTCCCCTACGCGTTTCTTCTCCACATAGCCGATATAGCCATCCGGAGACGCTACCTGCACCCAGTTCTCCAGTTCTTCCATCAGCCGCAGAACCGTTCCCTTCTGAACCTTGGCAAGAACCTCAGACTTGATTCCTCCCCTGTAACGCAGGTATGTATCCTTTTTTACAGTTACAGTGTTTACGTCACTGAAATCATACTGGATCGCAATGCGGTTAGGTTCTGTATATACATAAGCATCCACATCTGTATACTGGCGGATATAGGAAAGATTCAGGTAAACCCTGTCATTCTTTAACCACACAGCTCCGCCGCCTTCCGTCATGGCCGGCTCTTCTGTCAGCTGGGACGGAGTGGCATATAACACCCTCTGTCCTTCGCTGTCCCAGTAAAATCTCTGGTTCAGGTACTGATTTACAAGAGAAATGGGAATGTAGAAATCCTCTCCGGAAACCAGACCTTTCTCTTCCATTTTTTCTGTTCCCAGCACAATTGCTGCTTCCTCTTCCGCCGGCTGTCCGTAGTATTCATTTAAATCCATCTGCTTCTTCGTGGGAAGGTATCTGCTGATCAGATGGGCTCCTCCGCCGATTACGACAAGAACCAGAATCAGTGCACAGACAACCACGACCGGCATATGTTTTTTATTCATGCTTTTCTTCCTTTCGGTAAAATCTCATTTCTATCCGGGAGAGCATCTTCGCCGTCCCATAAAACTGAATCTCTTTCAGTATAACATACTTTTGGCAGATTGCACCTATAAAATATTCTGTTTATAAAATTTTTATAAGGCTGCCCGGGGCATTATGGGTTACAGGAGCCATTAACAGGAATTCCGGGCAGCCTTTTCTCTTATGACTGCGTCTTTTCAGACTTTTCGTGATATATTCCGTTCTCTTCCATTTCGTCAGAAGCAACGATATGTCGGTATCCATCCTCCTTTCATTAAAAAATAGTTTCAGAAAACACCCATAGGTTGAAGAAAAAATATGTATGCTCTGCAGTTTCTTTATCTTAGGGAAAGGTGATGTACATTGCACGGCAGGAACGCCGCATGACTGATGCAATGACATAATAAGGATCCATTGAGTTGAGTTGATATTTTAACTGTTTGTTTGCCGGGTTTCATACTTAAAATCTGCAGGCAGCTTTCTTTTTTCTGTCTCTATTATACTTCTTCTTACCGATCATGCAAGGGTTTTCAGCAATTTGATAAAAATTTACGATTTTATTTCCAAATATTTTATAATTAGGCAAATTGATTTCCTTTACATCTTACACACTTGTGTTATATAATATAGAATAACAATAACCTTTTTTAATGATGATTAACAGGATGTGATAATATGAAAATAGAGAAAATAAATGAAAACCAGATTCGCTGTACTTTAACAAAAGAGGACCTGGAAAGTCACCAGATCCGGATCAGCGAGCTTGCCTACGGCACAGAGAAAGCGAAGAAGCTTTTTCGCGATATGATGGAGCAGGCTGCTCTGCAGTTCGGTTTTGAGGCGGACAATATTCCGCTGATGATCGAGGCTATCCCTGTAAGCGCCGAGAGCATCATCCTCATTGTCACCAAGGTAGAGGATCCAGAAGAGCTGGATACCCGCTTCTCCAAATTCGCTCCGTTCCACGGCGGCGACACAGCCGACACCCTGCAGTTTGACGGTGCAGATAACATTATCGATCTTTTCCAGAAGCTCTGCGAAGCAAAGCTCCAGAGCCTCCCGAAAAAGAAACAGGAGAAGGAAGCCTCCCCTGAGAAGAAGGAAACGGCAGACACTCCTGATGTAGATCTTGTCCGTCTCTTTGAATTTGATTCCCTGGATGATGTCATTGCTGCAGCTCACGGGCTGAACGGCTATTTCACAGGAGATAATATTCTTTACAAATATCAGGGCAGTTATAAACTTGTCCTTCGCAAATCCGGCTCCACACCGGAGGAGTTCAATAAAGTCTGCAACATTCTTTCCGAATACGGCTCAGGCAAGGGCTTCACAGCTTCTGCAGAGGCCTATCTGAAAGAGCATGGAGAAGTGATCTCTCCAAACGCTCTGCAGACTCTTGCACAGATCTGATTGGATAGAAAAAGACCGCATCCCTTTCCGATGCGGTCTTTTTGTACTGTTATTTATAATGATCATGCATTCAAAAAGTCGTTGATCTGCTGAACAAGGATATCTACATCCATGCCGTGAACCATAGCTGCTTCTTCCAGAGATTCCATCTGGGATGACGGGCAGCCGATGCAGTGCATACCTGCTCTCATAAGGATAACAGCAATGTTCGGGTCTACTTTCAGAAGCTGTCCAATCTGCATTTCCTTTGTAACTGTCATGATAGGTTCCTCCTTTATATTTTCACTGTAACAGATTTTCTGCCACTGTTGTTATTATACCCCCAAATTCCCGTGTAAGCAACCTTTTGTTTTCCTATTCCTTACTGCTGTCATTCATGTAAACAGTAATGTGAAAATTAATACTTGTAATCCTAGGATATATATATTAGAATAGGGTTAGATTCCCGATAAGGGAACGAAAGATTAAAAGGAGGATATAACTATGGCATATGTAATTACTGACGAATGTGTAAGCTGTGGAACTTGCGAAAGCGAGTGCCCAAACGAAGCTATTTCTCAGGGCGATGAGCATTACGTAATCGACGCTGACGCTTGCGTAGACTGCGGAACTTGTGCAGAGGTTTGCCCAACAGAAGCTATCGTAGCAGGAGAATAATGTTTTGTCATTTCGTTTATAATAACGAAACATTTACCTGACATACACGATCTAAAACCGCTCCCTTTAACGGGAGCGGCTTCTTTTTGTCCCGGCGGCTGCAGCCGCCTCTCTTCTCGCAAGCTGCTGTCTTCTGATGGCCGCATCCAGATTTCTGCAGCGCATCTCCCCTTCCCGCTTCATCTGAATCTCCTGGGCGATCAGCCTTTCCAGAATCTGCTGAAATTCCAGCATTCTGCGCTCGTCCGGATCCGGCTCCTCCACAATCTGAGCCTCCCCTGGAAGAAGACGTATCTTACTCTCAGCGCTTCCCGGCACTGTGCGGGAAATCCGCGGAATCAGTTCCTTAATCGCCCGAAGCTGCAGTCCTCTGTTCTTCAGTTCTTTAATATTGGCAAAAAGCCTGATATCATGGTCGGTGTAGTAGCGGTGTCCCTGTTCATTTCTGCGAATGCGAAGCTCCAGCTCCTCTTCCCAGTATCTGAGGACATAGGATTTCACTTTCAGCATTTCGGACGCCTGGGTAACAGTATATCGTTTCTCCATACCACCCCTCCTTATCATGTTTATTATAGAATCCCGGGATAAAAAAAGCAAGAAAAAGAAGTTGACATAACACGACATCAACTTCTCTCAAACTCTCTGTTTATTCTTATTTCTTCATATTTACAAACTGCGTATATCTCGGCAGCCATACCAGCTCCACTGTACCGATGGGGCCGTTTCTCTGCTTGGCAATAATGATCTCCGCAATATCCTTCTTTTCTGTATCTTTATGATAATAGTCATCGCGGTAAATAAACATTACTACGTCCGCATCCTGCTCAATGGCACCTGATTCTCGCAGGTCTGAAAGCATCGGCCTGTGATCCGGACGCTGCTCTACTGCACGGCTCAGCTGAGACAGGGCGATAACCGGAACTCCCAGCTCTCTGGCAAGCGCCTTCAGGGAACGGGAAATATCTGAAATTTCCTGCTGTCTGGAATCGCTCTTTCCGCTTCCGCTCATCAGCTGAAGATAATCGATCATGACAATTCCCAGATTATGCTCCAGTTTATACTTCCTGCACTTGGAACGCATTTCACTGATGGAAATACCAGGTGTATCATCAATGATCAGGTTGGAGCGGCCGATAATATCCGCCCCCTCCACCAGCTTGGTCCAGTCCTCGTCTTTCAGGTTACCTGTACGCATATTCTGGGAATCCACATGGGACTCCATGGCAAGAAGTCGGTTTACAAGCTGCTCCTTCGACATCTCCAGACTGAAGATCGCCACCGTCACATCCTTCCGAAATGCCATATACTGGGCAATATTCAGAACAAAGGCCGTTTTTCCCATGGAGGGACGGGCTGCGATAAGAACCAGATCCGAGGGATGCATTCCGGATGTCTTATAATCCAGATCCACAAATCCCGTGGGGATTCCTGTGACAGAACCTTTCAGTTTGGAAGCCTTCTCAATATTATTGATAGCGTTTAAAACAACCTGCTGGATCGGCACATACTCTTCCGTATTTCTGCGCTGGAGAATGTTAAACAGCTTTTTCTCCGCCTCTTCCAGGATCGTCTGCGTGCTTTCCTTCTCCAGATAGCAGTTGTTGGCAATCTCCTCATTTGTCTTGATCAGCCGGCGCAGAACTGCTTTTTCACTGACAATGTTCGCATAATACTTCACATTTGCAGATGTGGGAACTGCCGTGATCAGATCGCGTACATATTCCATACTGCTGATGTCAGGAGGAAGCTCCTTTTCCTTCAGGCGGTTCTGCAAAGTCACCAGGTCTACCGGCTTCCCTTCATTGCAGAGCTCTACCATGGCGTCAAAAATAATGCCGTACTGCTTCTGGTAAAAATCATCGCTGGTAAGAATTTCCGACGCCACAAGGATGGCATCCCTGTCCAGGATCATGGAACCGATAACTGACTGCTCCGCCTCAATGCTGTGGGGCAGGATTCTTTTGATCAGCGCTTCTTCCATTCTCGCACCTCCGGACTTATTTCGCTTCCTTTACCCAAACTTTCAGGCTTCCGGTCACCTTCGGGTGAAGACGTACCGGCACCTGTGTCACACCCAGATTTCTGATCGGGCTTGGGAGCTGAAGTTTCTTTTTATCCAGTTCCAGGTTCAGCTGCTTTTTCGCTGCCTCTGAAATTTCCTTTGTGGAAATAGAACCGAAGGTTTTGCCGCCCTCTCCCACCTTCAGTGTGAGGATAATCTCTTTTGTTTCCAGATCTTTGGCAAAGGCCTGAGCTTCCTCCAGATTTTCCTGAGCAACTTTTTCTTCATTTGCTTTCTGAAGCTTCAGGTCGTTTAAGTTCTTCGGTGTTGCCTCCAGGCCTAATTTTTTAGGCAGGATCATGTTTCTGGCATAACCGTCGCTTACATTTACAATCTGTCCCTTTTTGCCAAGGGATTTTACATCTTCAAGTAAAATTACTTTCATTTTCTGTCTCCTCCTGATTGTCATTTCTGTGTATAAAGAATTTCCCCTAAAAGCAGGGGAAATCCCGGTTAATTTTCATTAAACTGATCGATGACCTCTCTGAGCATCTTCTCTGTTTGATCTATGGGAGCCTTTACCTGGGCTCCTGCAATATTCATATGGCCGCCTCCGCCCATACGCTCCATCATCACCTGTACATTGATCTCATCAATGGCCCTGGCGCTGATATAAACCTCGTTATTGTACTCCGTCAGTACGAAAGAGGCTTTCACTCCCGCGATGTTCAGAAGCTCGTTGGCAGCCTGGGCTCCTACGACTGTAGGACTATCCAGTCCCTCGCTGGGACATCTGGCAATGGCGAAATAATTATTATAGATTTCCGCTGTACGGACAGCTTCCGCTCTTGCCTTATAGGAATCGATATTGTCTCGAAGCAGCTTTCTTACACGGGTCACATCCGCGCCGCTTCTTCTGAGGAAGGCTGCAGCCTCGAAGGTGCGAACCCCCGCCCTTGTGGTAAAGTTATTCGTGTCGATCATGATACCTGCATAAATACAGTCTGCTTCTATATTTCTGAGACGAAGATCATCTGAGAAATACTGAAGGATCTCCGCAACCATTTCACAGGTGGAAGAAGCATAGGGCTCCACATAGGAAAGCACCGCATTGTCGATTACTTCATTGCCTCTTCTGTGGTGGTCGAGAACCACGATGGTCTTGGTGAGATACAAGAGATTCTGACATTCCGTATAGCTTGGTTTGTTTGTATCAACAACGACAACCACTGTATTGTTATCCACCAGATTCCGCGCCTGCTCACTGTCTACGAACATGGAAGGCTCGTAATCCGGATTCTCCATATACCCTGCCATCAGAGGGCGGATGGAGGTCGTCGGGTCATTCACCACAATATGAACCGGCTTGCCCAGGGTTTTGCCTGCACGGTAGATACCGATGGCAGCTCCCAGTGCATCCACATCTGTGATCTTATGTCCCATAACAACCACTCTGTCCTTGGTGCTCATAAACTCCTTGAGCGCCTGTGCCTTAACTCTGGCCTTAACGCGGGTTGTTTTTTCCATCTGCTGGGCCTTACCGCCGAAATAGGTGATATTGTTGCCGTTTTTGATCACTACCTGGTCACCGCCGCGGCCAAGAGCCATTTCAATGGCGATCCGGGCGTATTCATAGGACTGCAGATAGGTTCCGGCATTGATTCCAATACCGATACTCAGTGTAACTGCATTTTCATTTCCGATATTGACTGTCTTTACCTCATCAAGGATGTGGAATCGCTGCTCTTTCAGCGCCTCCAGCGAGCTCTGCCGCATAATGAGGAAGTATTTATCTTTTTCCAGTTTCTTCACAAGACCGTCGAAATTTGAAAAATATTTCGTGATCTTACGGTCGATCAGCGCAATGAGAAGGGAACGGCGGACATCCTCTACCGTTTCCAGCGCTTCCTCATAGTTATCAAGGTAAGCAAGGGCAACAACAATCTTGTTGTCCTCATTTTTCTGGATATATTCTTTTAACTCCGTATCGTCATAGAGATACATGGCGATAAGGCTCATATTGCTGTCTTCATTTTTCAGCAGATCATTGCTGCTTACCAGCTCTCCCAGAGAAACCCTCTGCATGGAGATCCGGTAAATTCTGTCATCGAATCTTGCACTGACTTCCGTGCTGCTTTTTTCTCCTGAGGTGGGCAGACAGTCCGCTGTGATATCCGGAAAAACAGTGCTGATATTCTTCTTATAGAACTGATCCTTCCCTGTCAGGCTGGCAAAAATCTTGTTGGACCAGATCATCTTGCCATTGGTATCCATGATCGCATAGGGAATTGCAAGCTCTTCAATAATGCGTTTCTCCAGCGTATCATACTGATTGGCAAAGGCGAGCAGCGCATTCATAATGCGCGGCCTGTTCCATACATAGAAACCAGCGGTAATCCCCATATACAGAAGAAGTCCCACTGATACGACCAGCCCTGCCTTTACACTGATCGGATAAACCATCAGGTTGATCACGATCAGCAGAAGGGACAGGTAAAACGGCCAGCGCGTAATCCACCTGATATGCCCTTTAAATTTCACTTTATCATTCATACTTTTCTTTCCGTTCTTTACTCATTTGACTATTGTCATCCTGAATCCGCCTGCGCACACCTGCGCTTTTTGGCAATCCTTACGCCCTATTATAACAGATTTACACAGATTTTACCATAGAGTAAAGAAAAACTAATTGTAAAAAAATACCGCCACCTTTGCAGATGACGGTAAATTGACATTAGTCCTGGATGTATGGCATCAGAGCCATGTGGCGTGCTCTCTTGATTGCAACTGTAAGAGCTCTCTGATGTTTTGCACAGTTTCCTGTGATTCTTCTTGGAAGGATTTTACCTCTTTCAGAAACATATTTTCTTAATTTAGCTACATCCTTGTAGTCGATCTCGTTGTTTTCTTTACCACAGAAAACACAAACTTTTTTGCGTCTGCGGCCGCCTCTTCTCTTCATTGGAGAGTCTGGTCTTTCGCCTCTATTGTAAGCCATGATTGCTTTCCTCCTATTCTTATATTTCAGTTTGAACCTTTACCTGAACCGATGATCAGATAAACGGAAGCTCCTCGTCAATTCCGTCCGGAATATTCATGAAGCCGTCTGCACTGGCTGCTGCAGGACTTGGCATGGATGGCGCCGGAGCGCTGGTACGCGGATGAGATGCTGCATAGTTATCACTTGCCGCCTTGCTCTCTGCAAATTCCTGTTCTTCCACTACAACCTCTGTTGTGTAGACCTTCTGGCCGTCACGGTTGGTGTAGCTGCCTGTCTGGATTCTTCCGGAAACGACTACCTTCAGTCCCTGACGGAAGTATTTCTCAATAAATTCTGCGCTGCGTCCAAATGCCACACAGTTGATAAAATCTGCTGTAGCCTCGCCGTCGCGACGGAATCTTCTGTCTACTGCCAGCGTAAATCTGGCAATTGCCAATGCGTTTTCTCCTGCGGAATATCTCACCTCAGGATCTCTTGTTAAGCGTCCCATTAAAATGACTTTGTTCATAATCAGTACCTCATTTTCTTAAAATGCCTGAACGGGTTTCTTAATGGTGCTTTCTGAATTCTCTGTATAAAGATTAAGCGTCTTTTCTGACAACTAAGTATCTTAATACGTTATCCATGATGCGTACACGTTTCTCCAGCTCTGCCGGACACTGTGCGTCTGCTTCAAACTGAATGAAATAGTAGAAGCCTTCATGCATTTTCTGAATTTCGTAAGCTAATTTCTTCTTACCCCATTCTTCAACTTCTGTGATTGTGCCGCCGAAACGTGTTACGTATCCTTTTGCTTTCTCAACAACAGCGTCACGTACTTCGTCTTCAACTTTAGCACTCACAACTAATGCTAACTCGTACTTATTCATGCTATTCTACCTCCTTATGGTCTTTTGGCCCTTTGCCTGACAAAGAGCAAGGATATGAAATATATCACGATTTCTGATTCTACCATAGATTTTCCGGGCTGTAAAGCATTATTTTACTTTTTTATTAAATTTTTCGTATTTTTTTCCACCATTTTTCGGGGTACCATGATCTGGTGTCCGCAGCCCATACACTTCAGGCGAAAATCCGCTCCTACACGGAGGATTTCCCACTCCCTGCTGCCGCAGGGATGGCCTTTTTTCAGCGTTACGATGTCTCCTACCTCATAGACAAATCCCATATATCAAATTCCTTTCCCTTTTCTTGCTTATCTCTCCTGTAATCCTTTATAAGGAAACCTCAGACTCTGATCTGAGAAAATACTCTGCCGATGGGTTCCTGTATCATCAGATCTGCATACCTGTCCCTGGGAGTCGGGGACTTGTTGATCACAACCAGGTGCTCTCCCTGGAAATAATCGATCAGCCCTGCGGCGGGATATACCGCCAGGGAGGTTCCCCCGATGATCAGCACCTGCGCCTGGGAAATTGCACGGACAGACTGGCTGATGGTGTCATTGTCAAGCCCTTCCTCATAGAGCACCACATCCGGCTTGATCATTCCTCCGCATTGGCAGCGGGGAACACCCTTTGCAGCCTTCATATGAGCAAAGCCATAGAATTTCCCGCATTTCATACAGTAGTTTCTGTGAACGCTTCCATGAAGCTCCAGAACCTTTTTGCTTCCTGCCATCTGATGCAGATTATCAATATTCTGCGTGATAACCGCCCGGAGCTTTCCTGAGCGTTCCAGTTCTGCCAGCTTCAGATGTGCGGCATTTGGCTTCGCGGTATCACAAAGCATTTTGTCCTGATAAAATTTATAAAATGCCTCCGGATTTCTCATAAAAAAGGAGTGGCTTAAAATAGTTTCCGGCGGATATTCATACTTTTGGCTGTAAAGCCCGTCCACGCTGCGGAAATCCGGAATCCCGCTCTCTGTGGACACTCCCGCTCCTCCGAAGAATACGATATTATCATACTTGTCGATCAGTTCCTGAAGTCTTTCGATTTCCTTTTCCATTTAGAAGCCTCCTTTTTAATATTTTACAGATGATTCTTTCTTTAATTTACCGGATCAACCGCATCCACTCTTCTTCCCTGTACCACATACCTTGTCGCTTCATTTCCCGTACAGGTGGAAAGCGTGACGATCTTATCCTGGATCGTGATTCCTTCCGTATTTGTCTTTATGTCGGAATATCCGGTGATTTTCTGCAGATACTCATGAAATTCCTGACCGGGTCCCTTGAACAGCGTATAGGTATCGCTGGATGCCCCTGTGGTGTAGGCAGAGATAATCTCGTAACGGTAATTTTTCTCCGGCGTAAAAATCCAGAAATATTTACTCTTCTTATAGGTCGTATCATCCTTGGAAAAATTCTTAAGCTGGGCAAACATGGATCCGTTTTTCATATTATGTCCGTAAACCAGGGTATTGCAGTCGCTGAAATCCCCTGTGTTTTCATAGTCCATAAAAATCGTTCCCGCAAAATTGTAATTGCCCTCATAGGTCATGTGAAGATAGGTGTCGTTATCCTTGCCCTGGACGATGGGATAGTTGATATCCGGCAGAGCCTCCACATAAATCCAGCCGATAACGTCCTCATTGACACTTTTTAAAGATTCAAAATCTATGTCCATAGGCGCCTTCAGCCGTTCTCCCTCAACCATGTCAACGCCTTCCTCTGGGGCGTCCGGATCCCTCTCCGTCACAGCCATCTGTGCAATCTGGTTATACTCGTCGGTTCCCTTTTTATATTCTGTATAAATGTGATACAGGTTATAGGCTGCGTAAACAAATACGCAGATTGCTGCCACCAGGACCAGAGTAAGCAGGATATCCCCTGCCTTATTCTTTTTTCCCGTCTTTTTTGCCATAAGCATCCTCCTTATTTTTCAGAGCATATTTCATAAATGCCCTATGATTTATTATAGTTCCACCGCCGCATTCCTGCAACCTTATATTTCTTTCATTATACTCAATCCGGATCATGCTTCTGTATTATGGCAGTTCCTTTTCCTCCAAATATCGAGTAGGAGGGAAAATCAAATAAATTTTCCCGTCCTCTCACACCACCGTACGTACGGTTCCGTATACGGCGGTTCTTTAGTTTTCATAGATTATGTCTCCTAAAGTTCGGCCCTTCGCCGATGTTTGCAACCATCGGTTTACTATGGCTTCTGCTGACTTCTCGCCATTCGTTGTTACTCACGGATTTCATACTCTGTTTTCATCCGCTGACGAGACCTCCCTGGGTACCACACATCACTTTCTCTCCATATATCTGCCACATTTACTATAGCTAATTCCGAGTAGTTATTGGACTTCAGTTTGTATGGCAACCTTATCCTTAACTATAGCCTGATGTGATTTCTGTTCGTCAGACCAGAGATTTGCCTCCACCTTCCTTCAGACTCACAGTCGCCCGCGACACCCTTGGTCTTGGCTGTATCCTTCCCACTACTAGGGCGGATTAGGAACTTTCATCCATTAGCGACGTGCGCCGCAAGGCGCACCATAAAAATAACGGCAGGAATTAATGAATCCCCACCGTTATTTTTTCTTCAATTTATATTATATTTTGTCCCTCCCTCCCGTCAACCTATTCTCTTTTGGTTTTCGGGTATTCCCAAGCGTCGGAACAATATTTTACTTATCAATACCATACAAATAATGCTATTTTTAAGATATACCGAAACGGTGAAATTATATTACCATTTCTTGAATAATCATTACTTTAATTGCAGAGCAAGTTTTTCCACAAACTATAACACTGATTCAACCAGAACTTTTGTATAGTCCTCTCTCGGATGATTGATGATCTCATCCGGCATTCCCCGTTCTACGACTTTTCCCTGACAAAGTACCACTACTTCATCACAAAATGCCTGTACCAGCGCCAGATCATGACAGATCAGCAGAAAGGAAAGGCCTTCTTTTTCTTTTAGCTCCAACAAAAGCTCCAGCACCTGTTTCTGTACTGTTACATCCAGGGCACTGGTAGCTTCGTCGCAGATAAGTATAGATGGTTTTACCGCCAACGCCCTTGCAATAGCAGCTCTCTGGCACTGGCCGCCGCTGACCTGATGAGGATACCGTTCTGCAAATTCCGGTGTCAGGCCGCATCTCACCAGCAATTCTTCTACTTTCCTTTTTGTCTCGCTTCGGCTCATTCCAATATTTCGCAGGCTTTCCCCGATACCATCCCCCAGCGTTCGGCGCGGGTCAAAGGATTCCATGGGCATCTGAAATACCATCTGGATATCCTGATACGCCCTTCGGAGTTCTTTCCCTTTGGCATTTGTGATATCCCTGCCCATCAGCATCACGTTTCCATCTGTCACATCCACCAGATGGGTGATCATTTTGGCAATAGTACTTTTCCCTGACCCAGACTCACCCACAATGCCCAGACACTGGCCCCTCTTCAGTTCAAAGCTGACATCCTCCACCGCCATGAATGTTTTCTTCCCGGAGGTAAAAATTTTTTTCAAATGTTCTGCTTTCAGTATCGTCTCCGACATAATTCTTTCCTCCGGCTATCGCTGTGCCGCTACCTTCTCCCGTTTCAGATGAAGCACCGAGTCCATCAGTTTTTTTGTATATGCATTTTCTGAATGGTGCAGGACACGGTCTGTGGAGCCATAATCCATGACCCTGCCGTTTTGTAGTACCAGTACCTGATCTGCCAACACACCCACCACACCGATGTTATGTGTTACCACGATCATCGCCGTTTTGTACTCGTCCCGCATAAGCTTCAGTTCTTCCACTACCTGTTTCTGCACCGTCACATCCAGGGCGCTGGTGGGTTCATCTGCCAGAAGCAGGGATGGATACTGCATCATTGCAGTACAGATCCCCACTCTTTGGTTCATGCCTCCGGACAGCTCAAAGGGATAACTGTCCAATACACGCTTCGTGTCTGTCAGTCCGATTTTTTCCATGATATCCGCTGCACGTCGATTGCTTTCCTCTCTGGAAATCCTCCCATGCTCCGACATACTTTCAAATATCTGGTCTCCCACTGTGCGGATCGGGCAAAAAGCTGCCTTGCAGTCCTGAAAAACCATTCCTATCTCCGGGCCCAGAAGCCTCCGCAGCTTCTCCTGCGGCATATCGACAACATTCTGTCCCTTATAATAAATGTCTCCTCTTGTCACCATACCTGCGCTTCCCAAAAGTCCCATAACAGCCTTGATAATGGTACTCTTCCCACTGCCGGACTCGCCCACGATCCCCAGGATTTCCCCTTCCTGAAGGTCAAAACTTACATCATGAACGACAGGGGTTCCATTATAACAGATGGTAACATGCTCTACCTGCAGCAATAGTTCCATATTCGTCTCCTTACTGAATATCAAGATCGGCTGTGATCTCGTAGTAATCACACGGATGTGCTGCCATGCCGGTTACGTTGGACTTCGTCACAATTCCCATGTTCAGATGCGCAACAAAGAAGAAGGAACAGTCATCCAGAATCTTCTGCTGCAGTTCAATGGCAAGCTCCCCACGCTTTTCTTTATCAAAGGTCTGATGGAGTTCCTCCACCAATGCTGTCACCTCATCGTTCTGATAATTTCCATAGTTTTTAGAGCCAACCACGGTGCTGGTGAAAAAATACTCCGGATCCCCGGTAGGAGCCGTTGTAGTAGAACTTACATACAGGTCAAAATCCCCATCACCGGCATATGTCCTGTGCTCTGACGTGTTATTGATATCTACATCTATCCCGATCTGTTTTAACGTGTCATGTGCATAAGTAGCCAGCAGCGGCTGCTCCAGACGTGTAGGGTAGGTCAGCCATTTAATTGTCAGTTTCTGTCCGTCTTTATCCACGTATCCATCCCCATCCGTATCTGTCCAGCCTGCTTCCTCAAGAAGGGCTTTTGCGCCTTCCGGGTCATAAGAGGGGGCAGTCACAGCATCATTTCCGTAAGAGAAACTGCTGGGGAATACACCCACTGCCGGCACACAGCGTCCGTTTGCAAGGACCGTGCAGAAAGCCTCTTTGTCAATACCCATCTCGATCGCCTTTCGCACATTCAAATCCTGCATGATTTCCGAGTCCATATTAAACTGTCCAAAGAAACAGCGGCTGGTGGGCATGGAATTGATGGTATAATCCGGATTATTCTCAAATAATGGATAGTTATCATACTGGAGCCCATAAGTGCCCTGGATATCCCCGGTCTGCAGAGAAGCACAAAGGGATCCGGCATCCGAGAAGGATTTTACGATCACATTGTCAACATTTACTTCTCCGCCCCAGTAATTCTCATTTTTTACCAGATCAATCTGGGTCGGTGTAACCTCCGTGGCAATATACGGGCCGGTTCCTGCCACATTTGCGGAACCGCCTTCCCCCTGAATGCCATATTCCATATCAATAATAGCACCATAGGGATCCCCCAGGTAGTTTATGATAGCCGGACACGGCTCTGTGGTATGGATCGTCAAAATTAACCCGTCTGCCTCAATGCTGTCAATCTTCAGGTCACTGGGCGCCCTGTCATGAACTGCGATCAGATCCTCCAGGCATTCTTTCACCGCCTGGGCATCCATCGTCCGCCCGCTGGAAAACTGTACACCATCCCGCAATGTAATTTTCACTGTATTGTCATCTACAAACTCATAATCTGTGGCAAGCCATGGTTCCACTTCCATGTTGTCATTATATTTGAACAGAGTCTCACCTACACCATAACGGAGAGCACTCCATCCGGAGTAGTTATCGTGTGGATTTAACCCTGCATCTCCCATTTCCTCACTGTAGCCTGTAGTACCATAAACAAACGTTTTCCCTTCTGCAAATGCGGTTGTTCCTGTCAGGCCAATGATTACCGCACAGGAAAGCATTGCAGCAAAAAGTCTCTTCTTCATCTTATCGTCCGCCTTTCTTGAATATCTAAAACAATTTATCTACAACAACCCGGTCTTCCTACAGGCACATCCGGAATCGCCTGTAGGAATTCCAGCCGGCTCGTCATATTCCTCATCTATTTCTCTGCTTCGGATCCATGTAATCCCGTAGCGTATCACCCAGCAGGTTAAATACCATGACTGTCACAAAAATAGCTGCTCCTGGTGCCAAAACCATCCATGGGGAAACCTGAAGCATACTCCGTCCCTCATTGATCATACTTCCCCATTCTGCCATCGGCGGTTTCACGCCAAGCCCCAGGAAAGAAAGCCCGGCTAATTCCATCATCATCGTTCCGACATCCAAAACAGATGTAACCAGAATGGGGCCGGCAATGTTTGGAAGGATGTGCTTTACAAGAAGCTTTGGAGTACTGCTCCCTGAAAGCTGTGCGGCCATCATATACGGCGCATTTTTCTGCGCAAGGGTCAGCCCCCTTGCCAGTCTCGCAAACTTTGGCCAGCTAATAACAGCCAGTGCAATAATCGCATTGTGAACACCGCCGCCAAGTACACCGGCTACTGCAAGGGCAAATACCAATCCCGGGAAAGCAAGGAATAAATCTGAGATACGCATCAGAACCGTATCCACTTTTCCATTATTCCATGCACAGATGATCCCGATCCCGGTCCCCATCATCGTGACGATTGCCACCAACAGCAAAGTTGAAAAAATACTGGTGGTGCTTCCAATGATGACCCTTGAAAGCATATCCCTTCCGTACCGGTCTGTTCCCAGAGGATGTGCAACGCTGGGTGGCTTCTGGGCCATCATTAAGTCCTGAGCATACGGATCGTAAGGACAAATATACTGTGCGAATATTGCAATCAAAAGAAGAAGGACAGCAAGTGATAAAAAGAAAATCAGTTTTCCTTTTATATGGTTTTTCCTTATTTTCTGTTCCCGGAATGTAACCTGTTTTTCTTCACTCATGCCCCTTCACCTCCAAGCCTTACCCGGGGATCCAGATAATGGTAAATGATATCCGTCACCAGATTCACCAGCACATAAATCACAGCCATCCACGCTACATATGCCTGAATGATGGGATAATCACGCATGGTGATGGCATCCACTGCCATTTTTCCTACCCCGTCCCACATAAAAATGGTCTCTACGATCGTAGTTCCACCAAGAAGGCTTCCAATGGATAAGGCAAGTAAGGTAATGATCGTAAGCATGGAAGACTTCATGACACTCTTCCAGATGATCACCCGTCCTCTTACACCCCTGGCACGGGCACCTGTCACATAATCCTTTTCCAGTTCTTCCAGTACCGTGGCACGAACCTGTCTCGTATATTTCGATGCCATGGAAATCGCAAGGGTCAGTGTGGGGAGTACCAGACTCTGTGCCACATTTTCATTAGAAATAACCGGCAATAAATTCAGTTTGATAGACAAAAAATAAATCAGCACCAGCGCCGCAAAAAAATTCGGCATGGAGTTTCCGATAAAACTCAAAAACCGGATCAGATAGTCCATCCACTTATTATGCTTGATTGCAGACAAAATCCCAAGCGGTATCGCGATTAACACTGTCAGTACTATCGATGTAAGTGTCAGAAGAATGGTAGCCGGAAGCTTTGACACAAACGTCTCGTATACATCCCTGTGTGAGACATAGCTGGTTCCCATATCCCCGGTAACCATCCCGGCAAACCATGTGGCATACTGAACCAGAAACGGCTTATCCAAACCATACTCAGCCTTTGCCTGATCGATGATTTCCTGCGAAACACTCACACCTGCATTCTCATACATATAGGTCACTGCATCGCCTCCGGCTAAGCGCATCATGGCAAATGACAGAAATGTAATCCCAATCAGGATCGGGATCAGATGTAATAATCTCCTTGCAATGTATTTTCCCATGCTACTACCTGTACTTTCAAATATCTTCTTATCTTATTTATGCCTTAAAAAGGCGAAATCCAAAAGGCTCCCGGCCTCTTGTGCTTCGCCTTTTCAAGGGGACTTTAAATTAACACTTTTGTCTTATCGTGATTGGAGGTCAATAATAAGACTGTTCTCATGGCTCATTAGCATGAACCTTATAGATGAATCTTATTTTATCGGTGTTTTTTCCGTTTCACAAGCCTCCCGGGGGGATATTTATATATTTTATTTTGTCATACATATCCATTCCTGATATTTCATATGTCCACTCAAAGATTAAGTCTATTCATAAGGAAATCAAGAAAATCATCCGCAAGATGCGAAAGGTCTTCACTTTTTCTTTTCACATACCCGAATACTATCCTCGCATCAGACATTGGAAAAAGCTGTCCTTTCGATACTTCCCGCTTTGGCTTTCCCGATAAATATCCTCCGCTGATATTTACCAGATTTCCAAACTGCAGGATTCTCTCCATGATATAGTCACTGTTCGTTGTGATCACAGTTTCTGCTTCAGCGGCAGCCCGCCCGTTGGAATCCGTAATATTCCAGTAGTTATCCGGTGAAAATTCGTCTGGAAACCTTTGAATCAATTTCATGTCTGAAAAATCAGGTTCTGCCGCTGAATTCTCATTCCTGCTGCATCCTCCGCCATGGTATACTGTGACAGTAGTTTCCTTCAAAGGAATAAATTCCAGATAATTTCTGGAAACATAATACTGGAAAGCTGATGACTGATTTTTCATTACATACACAAAACCAATATCATCCATTCTTTCCCTTACACGATCCACAATCTCACGGCAATCTGCAGAATGGATCTGGTAATGAATATTCTCATTCTGTCTCATCTCATAAAAACTGACAAAATTGTCCGCAAACCAGGAGCTTGGATTACAGGACATGGAAAGTGTATCTGCTGCTTTATTTTCATCCAAAGACTGTATTTTCTCCAGATTTTCCAGAATTAAAAGCGCATAAGGATACATTTGCTCCGCCTCTGGTGTCATCCTGATTCCCTTTGATAATCGATCAAAGAGCGTGATCTCCATTTTTTCTTCCATCGCTTTAATAATCTTGCTGACACTCGATTGATTGGTAAACAGTTCCTCCGCTGCCTTGCTGAATGAGCCTGTCTGCGCACAGGCCACAAAACACTGTATTTCTTTCGTATCCAGCATATCATTTTACCTCCTTTGCAGACAAAGCGGCAGTTCCAGACTATATTTTTCCAATAGTCCCTTATTCGTAAGAATCTCTTCTGTCTTTCCGTCAGCCACAATCCTGCCATCTGCCATCAGGATCGTCCTTTTACAGGTATCAAGTATCATATCCAGATCATGAGACGCAATGATTTTTAAATGATCAAACGAATTCAGAATACGAATCAGATTTCTTCTGTTTTTGGGATCAAGGGCAATGGAGGGTTCATCCATCAGGATAATATCCGGCGTCATGGACAGAATGGTTGCAATGGATACCAGCTTCTTCTCGCCTCCAGACATTTTATAGATCTGCCTGTCTTTCAGATACTCTATCCCTGTCAAATGCAGTGCCTGTTCCACTCTTTTCTTTACCTCTGCCTCTGACAATCCATAGTTCCTTGGTGCAAATGCGATATCCTCAAAAGCCGTATTCATAAACAGCTGACTGTCAGAATCCTGAAATACATATCCAATTCTGGATCTGATTTCTGCTAAGGTGTTTTTTTCTACGGGTATATCCTCTACTCGTACTATACCGGTGTACCCCAGATTTAAACCAACAAGCAGCTTCAGCAGTGTGGATTTTCCCACTCCATTCGCTCCAATCAGGCCAATGGCCTCCTCCTCTGAAGCATGAAAGGTAATATCTTTTAATATCTCTTTTCCCGTTTCATATCCAAAAGATAAATTTCCAACATCAATCCTTATATGGCTCATACAAAAAATCCTCCAAACAGACTTCCGATTAACAATATTACCGGACGCCACCGAAACAGTAAAAAAATAATGGCCCAAAATAGAAAATAAAAGATATCTCTCCGATTTAAAACAATCCTGTCCTTCAGATACCGGTAATCCCCCTTATATCCCCTAAGCAGCATGCTCTCATATACTTCATTGGCACGATCCATACTCCTTAACAGAAGCTGCCCCGCCAGAGAACCCCATGCCTTAAAATGAATGCCCTTTTGGTGGGGTGCCCGCAGCATATATGCCTGTGTGATGCGATCAGTTTCTTCCAGCAAAACGGTTATGTACCGGAACATCAGCATAAACTGTGTCACAATAGCTTTCGGTATATGCAGAAGGCGAAAGGCATAACAGATTTTATTAACAGAAGTGGTGGCTACCAGAAGATACGATGCCAGTACACTGAAGATTCCTTTCATAACCAGCGTAATCATGGACAATATCCCGGCACTGACCCGGATTCCGGAAACCAGAATATAGTTTTTGTCAAAAAACGGGTTGAAAATACCAATAAAGCATACCAAAGGCAACACAACCTTCAGACGTTTCAAACTTTCCGAAAATGATAAATCCGCCAGCAAAAAAACTGCAAGCGGATACACAACCATTCCTGCCACTCCTGCCACATCGTATTTCTGAAAGGATACCACCAAAATGATATATCCGAGTGTCAAAACAAGCTTAACCAGTGGATGAATTTCATTCACCCACTGGTTTCTCGAAGATAAGGTATCCATATGATGTATTTCATGAATTGCATTATTTATCCTGCTCATGCCTGCTTATTCTTTCTGAAAAATTTAAAAAGATAGCACGCTCCCACACAGACTGCCACAACGATCAGACTTCCGACAATGCCTGAAAAAGTAGTACCAAATACAGAATCAGATCCTTTGAAGGCATAATCCGGAAGTACGGAAGTTACCTCCTGTATCGCTTCCGCCGTATGATGGATTCCGACCGCTGTGCTTTCGATTTCTGTGGAACCGGTCAATCTCTCAATGGACCACTCCAGTCCATCCGGATAAGAGGATGCAACCAGAGATAAAATACCTCCGATAAATGTTGCTGCCACAGCGAGGATTGTCATCGTTTTTTTGAAAGTAAATCTTCCTTCTTTTGTTTCTTCTTTTGTACTGCAAAACAGCAGTTCCGGCCTTGCCTCATGGACAAACACAAGCACTGCCGCTGTAATCAATCCTTCTACCAGTCCAATGGCAAGATGAATCGGCTGCATTGCTCCCACAAAAGCAGTAAACGGCAGATCTGTAATCCCCGATGCCAGCGTCTCCAACGTTACACTGAATGCACCCATCTGCAGTGTAATCACACAGCCAAGGACAGATGCCAGAACAATCTTCGCCTTTGACATTCCATTTTTCATTATGGGCTTCCATATCAGGAGCGAACCTATAAAACATCCATAAAACGCCATGTTCCATACATTACAGCCTAGAGCTAAAAGCCCTCCATCCGCAAACAACAGTCCCTGAATCAGAAGTACACCGATCATGGTCAGAAATCCGGCATAGGGGCCAAGCAGGGCTGACAGCAGCATACCACCGCATAAATGCCCGCTGGATCCTGTACCCGGAATAGTAAAATTAATCATCTGTGTGGCAAATACAAAAGCCCCCATAATTCCCATCACCGGAATCTTCTTTGTGTCCGTATCCAACCTCACCTTTTTCACTGAATAAGCTGCCGCTGCCGCCGAGCAAACATACATGATCCCCGCTACTGCAGGAGCAACCAGCGCATCTGCCATATGCATATCTTTTTCCTCCCTCTTCCCACTTTATCTTTGTGACATATCCTTTCATTTATCATACCAAATCATATTTTGTGTACAAGCCCCCATAGGGGATATTCATCTATTCAAATTTATCATGTATCTTTATTCCAGACAACAAATATCCCCCCGGGGAGCTTGTACCTGCCGTTTATTTTTGCTATTCTTATTTTTGGAAAATATCATTATTCTTAATTTAGTAGAAAGCAGGAACTATGCAGGGACAACTAAAAGAACTGGAACAATACTGGAGCAACCGTGCGGAAGGGTATTCCATAGTAAATCAGGAAGAACTGGCCGGAGAACAGCGAGAAAAGTGGCTACATTATCTAAAAAAACACTTACCTGACAAATCCCCAAAAGAAACTGCCATACTTGACATAGGCACAGGCCCCGGATTCTTTGCTATCATTCTCGCAGAAGCAGGATACCAGATAACAGCTGTGGATTACACGGCAGAAATGCTAAAGCAGGCAAGAAAAAATGCAGGTTTACTGGCTGATTCCATTAACTGGATGGCAATGGATGCACAGCATCTTACATTTGAAGATGACTTGTTTGATGTGATCGTAACGCGCAATCTTACCTGGAATCTCGACGAACCGGATCAGGCATACAGGGAATGGCACCGGGTATTAAAGCCGGGTGGAACACTGTTGAACTTTGACGCAAACTGGTATTCTTACCTCTTTGATGAGGAAAAGCGACATCTGTATGAAGAGGACCGGGCTAATGTTGCCAGGTTAAACCTGGAGGATCAATACACTTGTACGGATATTGACACAATGGAGACACTTGCACGGAACATGCCATTATCAAACATCCATCGTCCGGGATGGGATAAAGAAATCCTCACTAAACTTGGCTTTTCTTCCATTCTGATTGAAGAAGATATGGGCGATCAGGTTTACAGCTTTATGGAAAGGATCAATAATGCGGCCACACCATTATTCTGTGTGCAGGCATATAAGTAGACGTTATGGAATTTAAAGAGACGCTTCGCCCGGACTCCGGGGAGATCAAAAACAGAATTGTGAATTATTGGACAAATCGCAGTCATGAATTCGGCGAGCTTCGTGAAAAAGAACAGGCTTCAGAAACCGGGCAGGCCTGGCTCGCGGAAATCACACAGAATATGCCTCAGACAGCAAATCCGCTTAAAATTCTGGATGTGGGCTGTGGAACCGGAATGTTTTCACTCATGCTGTCAGCCCAGGGACATGAAGTAGTTGGGATAGACCTGACAGAGCATATGATCCTGCATGCCAGAGAACTTGCTGCAAAACAGCATTCCTCCGCAAAATTTTACTGCATGGATGCCGAAAATCCTGACTTTCCAGACGATACTTTTGATTTAATCATAACCCGCAACCTGACATGGACGCTTCCCCATGTCGAGCAGGCCTATACACAATGGTTCCGCATCCTAAAATATGGCGGAATTCTGTTGAATTTCGATGCAGATTATGGGCATGACAGCTGCAACAAAGACAATTCTGTGCTTCCTCCTTCCCATGCACATCATTCCATGCCGCAGGAAATGCTTCAGGAATGTGAAACAATCAAAAGCCAGCTTGATATTAGCTACAAATCTCGTCCTTCCTGGGATATGAAGCTTTTACTCAGTATTGGGTATACAGAAGTATCGGCAGATACCAGTATTTCCTCCAGAATATACAAAGACTATAGTGAATTTTTCAATCCAACCCCGATGTTTCTTATTCGTGCTGTAAAAAAATAATTGAAAAACCCGTTAAAAAAAAGCTGCCGATATGCAGCTTTTTCTTTCTAAAAAATATCATTTTACAAAAACTTAAATCAGGAATTCATCTCCTGATCCCATTCATATCCAATTGCATCAGCGATACGAATCGCCACTTCCAGATCGACCAGATCACTGATCACCCCTAGCGACATGTCTATTCCCGCCATCGTAGAACTACTGGAATAGTATTTTCCATCTGATATCCAACGCACATTCTGCTCACGGTCAATTTCTGCAGTAAACATTCTTTTCCAGTTTTCATCTCCCGGATAATCTGCAATTCTTCTGCGATATAAAAGTCCGGTTTGCGCCAACAGAGAAGAGCCATTTCCTACCATCATACAAGCATCTGCCTCCTGGGCTGCTGCTTTTATTATTTTTAATGTTTTTTCCTCTAGGCAAAGTAATTTCTTTGCACCACGTCCACCCGGAATAACCAATATGTCTTCCACTTCCTGGGGTATCAGTATTTCTGTCCAGACCTTAACACCCTGACTGCTATTGACAATTCCTCCATTAACTGATAAATAATTCAAATAAAAATGTTCTGGTGCCTCACCAAAAATCTGTGCCGGTCCCAGGGCATCCATTGTTTCAAAATCATCAAACAAAACAATATTTACATTCATCGGACATCCCCTTTTAATCATTATTTAGATCCCATTTTCAAAACGATAGACCATTTAATAACGTTCTAATTTATAATTCTGCTTTCTCCTCCATAATTTTCACAACATTAGCCAGTTTTTCATTACTCTTCCTGAAATCTGCTACTGCTTCCAATATTGCCTCCGCCACTGCCTTATCTTCTCCTAAACTAATTGCCATCTGTGCAAGTTCTTCTGCATGATGTGCATTATGATCCAGCATATATCTCAGCAAAGCCAGTGTCTTGTTTCTACTGTTCTCATCACTATAGGCATCTTCGTTCGAGTGCTTATGTTCTTCTACTTCCCCATGGCTATGACTGTGAACTGCTTCATCAGCATGGGGATGTTCATGTCCATGATGCACGAAATTACCATTTTCATCTTTGATCAAATGCATAATCTGTCTCCTTCCGTAAAGAAATGATTATTACCCGTATTATTCGGTTTTCACCTTATATTCAAATTATCAAATTATTTTCTATGTAACAAGCCACCTAGGGGGATATATAGCTATTCATATTTTGCATGCATATGTATTCTCCAATTTCTATAACAAGAAGAAGTTTCTCATGCAACTACTGCATCAAGCCCAAGACAATATTTTTCTCCTCCCCATTAAGATTAAAATGTTATTTTACCAGCATCAATCCTACCATTTATTTGGCTTCATTTATAGAAAGACGTTTATGATTTCACGAGCAAGATTCGCCCAAGCCGCTCCAAACTCACTTCTGTGACTTTGGGCAGCCGGCAATCTTGATGGGGCTTCCGATCTTCGTTCCACTACGGTCCGCGCTAAACGCAGGTCCACTGGACCTGCAGCGCCCCCATACCCTCGGTTGCTGCACATTTTCTAAATGTGCGGTTTGGCTCCTATGAAATATAGTCGCAGCGTGACAATACAATCTTGTCACGGGAAAGGATAAGTGCATGGCAAGACCAAAAAAGGAAAAAGAATTGAAACACACCCATCGTATCTATCTCCGCCTTACAGATACAGAATATGAAATCGTGGCAGATCTTCCGGAACTGAAAAAACTGATTGCCGAGTTCGGGAAAATCGGCAGCAACTTAAATCAGATTGCCCGCCACTTCAACAGCGGCGGTATCCATTCACAGGAAATGAGAAAAGCAATCAATCAGAACCTTGCAAGAATTTATGAAATGAAATATGAGGTTCTGAAACTGGCAGGTGACTTTTCAACCATAGCTGATCAGTATTCGGAATTGTCAAAAGGAGGACAGCATGGCAATCCTGAAACATATAGCAAGCAAAAACTCTGACTATGGAGAAGCACAGCGTTACCTCATGTTCCAGCATGATGAATATACAGGGAAACCTGTCCTGGACGAAAACGGAGAATTGATTCCCCGTGAGGAATATTATCTTGACGGACTGAACTGCGATCCGTTTACATTTGATCTGGAATGTAAGGAGCTAAATGCCAGATACCGTAAGAACCAGAAGTTTAACGAAATCAAATCCCATCATTATATCCTCAGCTTTGACCCGAAAGATGTTGCAGAAAACAGTCTGACCGGAGAACGGGCACAGCAGCTCGGACTGGAATATGCAAAAAAAATTTCCCTGGGCATCAGGCTCTGGTCTGTACCCATACGGATGGACACAACAGAAGCGGCAACATACATGTACATATCGTGATCAACAGTTTGCGAAAATTTGATGTGGATCCACAAAGTTTTATGGAACGGTTCTGTGATTCCCGTGCCGGGTATAAACACCATGTAACAAAACTCGGATAGTTTTAAAACCATCATGTAAGATAATCTGCATGATGGATTTTTCTCATAAAATAACGTGCCTGAATCGTCCAAAAATATATGCTTTATCCCATCGTTAGGTGCTCCGAAAGACCCGTTTTAATCTGACGGAAAAGGCAGCGTTTAATTTGCCGAATAACAGTCTGTTCTTAAATCTACTTTCAGTTACAGTCATTGCTTGTGCCTCCTAAAGTTCAGCCCTTCGCCGATGTTTGCAACCATCGGTTTATTATGGCTTCTGCTGACTTCTTGCCATTCGTTGTTACTACAAGTTTCTTACTCTGTTTCCACTTGCTGACAAGACCTCCCTTGGTACCACACGCCACTTTCTCTCCATCTATCTGCCACATTTACTACA
>DXXQ01000056.1 GCA_019416265.1 Clostridiales bacterium
GTCCGGGCATGGCTCAATGAAGGTCATCTGGAAGTGGGAGACGATATTATGCTCATACTGATCGGAGGAGATATTCGGCCGCGGGTAATAGACGCCCTTCAGACTCTGGTAGGAAATATAAAAAATCACTGTGTAAAAGAAACAGAGACCTATAAAGAAACAGAGCAGTAACGTTAAAAAGCACGACAGAGAGGAGAAGAGAAAATGAAGAAGTGGGAAAATAATGTTCGTAAAGTAATTCCGTATACCCCCGGCGAGCAGCCGGATCAGCCGGATATGATCAAGCTCAATACCAATGAAAATCCATATCCGCCGGCTCCCGGCGTAGCAAGGGTGCTTCAGGGGGCGGAAACGGACAGTCTGCGTCTTTATCCGGATCCGGCAGCAGGCGACCTTGTGGGCGCTATTGCACAGGCATACGGGCTTAAGAATGAGCAGGTATTTGTGGGAGTGGGCTCAGACGATGTGCTGGCCATGAGCTTTCTGACCTTTTTTAATTCTGAGAAGCCCATTCTTTTCCCGGACATTACTTATTCGTTTTACGACGTATGGGCAGACCTGTTCCGAATCCCTTACAGACGTCCTGCTCTTGATGAAAATTTTCATATCTGTACGGAAGATTATTTCCGGGAGAATGGAGGAATTGTTTTTCCCAATCCCAATGCTCCTACAGGGGTAGAGCTTCCGCCGGCGGAGGTGGAGGAGATCGTAAAGCATAATCCGGACACAGTCGTTATTGTAGACGAGGCGTATGTGGATTTCGGCGGAAAAACAGCATTGCCTTTGATTGAAAAATATGATAACCTCTTAGTCGTGCAGACTTTTTCAAAATCACGTTCCATGGCAGGAATGCGCATCGGGTTTGCCTGCGGAAATGAAAAACTGATCAAATACTTAAATGATGTGAAGTATTCGTTTAACTCCTATACCATGAACCGGACATCTATTCTGGCAGGTGTGGAGGCCATTCGCGACGAGGCGTATTTCCGGGAAACCTGTAATAAGATCATAGAAACAAGAGAATGGACGAAAGGAGAGCTTGCGAAGCTTGGATTTACTTTTCAGGATTCCATGGCAAACTTTATCTTCGCCTCTCATAAGACCTGTCCTGCGAAAGAACTTTTTCAGGCTCTTCGGGAGGAGCATATTTATGTGCGCTATTTTGACAAAGAACGCATCAGCAACCATCTGAGAATCACTATTGGAACAGAAGAAGAGATGGAGAAACTTATTGAATTTTTGAAAAAATATCTGAATAAGGAGTAAAAATGGAAGTATTAGTACAGTGGTTTACAGAAAACCTTTCACAGTTTATTTCGCCGGAAGGCGCGGTTTTTGTGATTTCCATGATTCCGATCCTGGAGCTTCGAGGAGGACTTCTTGCGGCAAGTCTTCTGAAAATTCCGGCAGCGACGGCAGTTCCGATCTGTATTCTGGGAAATATCATTCCGACTCCCTTTATTCTGCTGTTTATCCGCCAGATTTTTAAGTGGCTGAAAAAGACACGGCTTTTCTGCGGACTGATCACAAAGCTTGAGAATCGTGCAATGGGAAAAAGCGATAAGATCAGACGCTATGAATTCTGGGGGCTTCTGCTTTTCGTGGGAATCCCGCTTCCGGGTACAGGGGCATGGACAGGTTCTCTGATCGCCTCACTTCTGGAAATCGATATTAAAAAATCCTCCGTTGCCATCCTGGGAGGGATCATTATGGCAACAGTCATTATGTATATTGTTTCCTATACATTTTTGGGAAATATCGTACATTAAAAGGAACTGTAAAACCGGGACGTCTCCAGCGTCCCGGTTTTTGACATTCCGGCATCCCATAGGGCTGAAAAAATTGTCGATAAGAAATTCTTGCAAAAAAAATCTGCGTCCGTGTATAATAGAACGTGGACAGAACTGCAGGGATATGTTACTATAATAAAGACAAGTTTTCTTATATTCATGTCGCTTCAGACGGTTTATCCCGATACACGAAATTTGAAGAAACTACAATTAAAAGAGAAATGATAAGTTTGATATAAAGGCAGAGGTTGATTATATGATAAGAGAGAGATATGAATCATTATCGCTGGTCTCTTTAAGGGAACTGGCGAAGGCTAGAGGTTTAAAAGGAATATCAACGCTGAGAAAGCCTGCACTGATCGAGCGGATGCTTGAAGAGGATGCCAGGGAAGAGCAGGAAAAATCGGCTGAAGTACAGGAAGAGGCAAAGAAGCCTGCAGAAGAACCTGTAAGAGAAGAGGAGAAGGCACAGGAGAAAGGGCCTGAGAGAACCTATGAGACGAATCAGAGCAGACCGCCTATTCGTACATACAGCAGTTATAACCGCAGCTACGGCGGAGGAAACCGAAGCTACGGAAATAACGGAAATAACGAGAATCGAAATAACGGAAATAACGACAATCGTAGTTACGGAAATAACGAGAACCGAAGCTACGGAAACAATGAGAACAGAAATTACGGAAATAACGAAGGCCGGAGCTACGGAAGTAACGAGAACCGAAGCTACGGAAACAATGAAAACAGAAATTACGGAAACAGCGAGAACCGAAGCTACGGAAACAATGAGAATCGAAATTACGGAAATAACGAGAGCCGAAGCTATGGAAACAACGCAGGGCGCAGCTACGGAAGCAGCGAGAATCAGGGATGCTCTTCAGGGGAAAACCGCTCTTACGGCAGCGACGGAAGAGTCTATGCAGTCGGGGAAAATCAGGGATATGACAGCGAGGACAGAGTACAGGAGAGAAACCAGGCATCGGAGATGGCACAGCTTGACAGCGGCGAAAAAGCCAACGGGATCCTGGAGGTCCTCCCTGACGGATACGGTTTTATCCGCTGTGAGAATTATATGCCGGGAGAGAATGACATTTATGTATCCCCGTCCCAGATCCGCAGATTTAACTTAAAGACAGGAGACATCCTTCAGGGAAATATCAGAATCAAAACACAGGGAGAGAAATTCAGCGCTCTTTTGTATGTAAGCTCGATTAACGGCTTTCATCCAAGCGTTGGACAGAAGCGCTATAACTTTGAGGATATGACGCCGATCTTTCCAAATGAGAGACTGAAAATGGAACGCACAGGCGGAACGACAGCCATGAGAATTGTCGACCTCATCAGCCCCATCGGAAAGGGACAGAGAGGAATGATCGTATCTCCGCCGAAAGCAGGTAAGACAACCCTTCTGAAGGACGTTGCGAAATCCATTCTGCAGAACAATGAGGGGATGCATCTGATCATCCTTCTCATCGACGAGCGTCCCGAGGAGGTCACAGATATCAAAGAGGCCATCAGGGGCGAAAATGTAGAAGTTATTTATTCCACCTTTGACGAGACTCCGGAGCATCACAAACGTGTTTCCGAGATGGTCATTGAACGGGCCCGCCGCCTTGTTGAACATAAGAAGGACGTAGTGATCCTTCTGGATTCCATTACAAGACTTGCCCGTGCCTATAACCTGATCATCCCTCCCAGCGGAAGAACTCTTTCAGGTGGTCTTGACCCGGCAGCCCTTCATCCGCCGAAACGATTTTTCGGCGCTGCGAGAAATATGCGGGAGGGCGGAAGTCTGACGATCCTTGCCACAGCTTTAGTGGATACGGGAAGTAAGATGGACGATGTGATCTACGAAGAATTTAAGGGTACAGGAAATATGGAGCTTGTCCTTGACCGCAAGCTTCAGGAGAAGAGGGTATTCCCTGCAATCGATATTCAGAAATCCGGAACAAGGCGTGAGGATCTGCTGTTATCTCAGGAGGAACAGGACGCTGTCTATATGATGAGAAAGGCTTTGAACGGCATGAAATCCGAGGATGCGGTGGAACAGATCCTGAATATGTTTGCCCATACGAAAGACAATGAGGAGTTCGTTCAGACTGTGAAAAAGCAGAAATGGTTTTGATTTTTGAAATCCCGGCAGGAGAACATAAATTTGTGGTAAGAAAAACAGAAAATACCTTGCATTTATGAGAAGCCTGTGTTATAATCAGAAAGCTGTTTAATAAAGATTCGTCAATAAAATACGAATAACGAATAAAAAATAGAAATAACTATAGAGAGGTGAAAATCATGAGAGAAGGAATCCATCCAAATTACTATCAGGCAACTGTAACCTGCAACTGCGGTAACACATTCGTAACAGGTTCTACTAAATCTGACATCCACGTAGAAATCTGCTCCAAATGCCATCCGTTCTACACAGGACAGCAGAAGGCTGCTCAGGCTCGTGGACGTATCGATAAGTTCAATAAGAAATACGGCCTGAACAAATAATTTTATAATGAATATAGCGATGTATGAGAAAGGTTGAGGTTGGGAAATCTCAACCTTTCTTGATATAACGGCAGGGTTTTAGGAGAAAAAGAAATGAAATCATCAAACATTGGCGGCCAGGCAGTTATGGAAGGCATCATGATGCGCCATAAAGACAAATATTCCATTGCAGTGCGCCGTCCGGATAAAGAAATCGAATTAAAAGTAGAGGATTATAAGTGTACCTTCGGGAAATCTTCCTTCTGGAAGAAGCCTCTTATCCGTGGTGTGGCAAGCTTCGTAGATTCCCTTGTTGTAGGAACGAAATGCCTCATGTACTCTGCTGAGATTGCAGGAGAGGAAGAGGACGAGGAGGAAACAGCAAAAAAAGCCGCGCTTACAGAAGAAGAAAGAGCCGCACAGAAGGCAAAGGAAGACAGACAGTTTAAATGGCTGCTCTATGTGACAGTGGCCCTTTCCATCGTTATTTCCGTGGCGGCATTTATGCTCCTCCCCTATGCGCTTGCCAGCCTCTGTAAAAAGGCGGGAGCGTCCGAGGTTGTGATCACCATTGTGGAAGCCTTTGTAAAGCTTGCCCTCTTTATGGGATATATGCTTGCAATTTCCAGAATGAAGGATATCCAGAGAACCTTTATGTATCACGGAGCAGAACATAAATGTATCAACTGTGTGGAGCACGGTCTGCCTTTAACTGTGGAGAATGTAATGGCAAGCTCCCGTCAGCATAAGAGATGCGGAACCAGCTTTCTGTTTCTGGTAATGATCGTGAGTATTTTTCTTCACTTTATCTTTGTTCTGGTTCCCTCCTACTGGGTGCGCCTGTTCGGCAGACTTCTCATGGTGCCGGTAGTTGCGGGAATCTCCTTTGAGCTGATCCAGTGGGCGGGAAGAACCGACAGCAAGCTTGCAGAGATTTTAAGCAAACCGGGGCTTGCAATGCAGAAGCTGACTACGATTGAGCCTACGCCGGATATGGTAGAGGTTGCCATCAAGGCTGTGGAAGCTGTATTTGACTGGAGAACCTATCTGAAGGAAGAATTCGGGAAAGAGATCCCGGCAGAAAGTGAAGAGGAAAATCCGTCATGATGGACAGCCTTGAAGCTTTATTAAAAGAAGGAACGAAGGTTCTGGAGGATGCAGGAATAGAGGAAGCCGGGCTTGATGCCTGGCTCCTTCTGGAATATACAACAGGCAGGAACCGGGCATATTATTTTGCCCACAAAGAAGAAGCTGTGGAAAAAGAAGCGGCAGAAACCTTCCGGGAGCTGATCGGAAAGCGGAGAAAGCGCATCCCTCTGCAGCATCTCACCCATCAGGCTTTTTTCATGGGATATGAATTTTATGTAAACGAACACGTACTTATTCCGAGACAGGATACGGAAACCCTTGCAGAAGAGGCGCTGAAGGCCTTAAAGGACAGGGAGGATCCGGAAATTCTCGATATGTGCACAGGAAGCGGCTGCATCCTTTTAAGCCTCCTTATGGAAAAAAAGGACGCAACAGGAACTGGGGTGGATCTTTCTCGGGAAGCGCTTCTGGTTGCAGAGAGAAATGCAGAGAGTCTCGGAGTGTCAGACAGGGCTTCATTTCTCAGAAGCAATCTGTTTTCAGACGAATATTTTTGCAAAAAAGATGACAAAAAATCCCGGGAATATGATATTCTTATTTCAAACCCCCCATATATCAGGACTTCGGATATTGAAGAGCTGATGGATGAGGTGAAGCTTCACGATCCCCGTATGGCTCTTGACGGCTTTGAAGACGGACTTTATTTCTACCGTGAGATCACAGCGCGGGCACAGGAATTCTTAAAGCCGGGAGGATGGCTGATGTATGAGATCGGCTGTGACCAGGGAGAAGATGTGAAAGAGCTTTTGCTGAAGGAAGGGTTTAGAAACACAGAGATCAGACAGGATCTGTGCGGTCGTGACCGTGTGGTTCTGGGGCAGAAGTCCTTGTGA
Source organism: Clostridiales bacterium (assembly GCA_019416265.1). Classification (GTDB taxonomy): domain Bacteria; phylum Bacillota; class Clostridia; order Lachnospirales; family Lachnospiraceae; genus Blautia_A. The sequence goes on from DXXQ01000056.1 coordinate 6,245, forward strand.
CCATGCCTGTAAACAAATGATACTGAATTTTTTGAAACAGGAGGAAATGCATGTTTGACAAATTAGAAGATCTGCTCATCCGTTTCGAGGAAGTCCTGAATGAGCTTGGAGAGCCGGGCGTTACAGATAATCAGGCACGTTTCCAGAAACTTATGAAGGAGCAGAGCGATCTGCAGCCAATCGTAGATGCTTATCGGGAATATAAAAAAAATAAAGAAACCATCCAGGACAGTCTTTCCATGCTGGAGGACGAGAAGGATGAGGATATGAGAGAAATGCTCAAGGAAGAGCTCTCCGATGCAAAGAAACGTGTAGAAGAGCTGGAGCATGAGCTGAAAATTCTCCTTCTGCCGAAAGATCCCAATGACAGCAAGAACGTTATTGTGGAGATCAGAGGCGGAGCAGGGGGAGACGAGGCCGCTCTTTTCGCAGCGGAGATTTACCGTATGTATGTGAAATACGCGGAATCCCGCCGCTGGAAAACAGAGATGATGAGTTTAAATGAGAACGGAATCGGCGGATTTAAAGAAGTGACTTTTATGATCAACGGAGCAGGAGCCTATTCCCGACTGAAATACGAAAGCGGGGTACACCGTGTACAGCGTGTTCCTGAGACAGAATCCGGCGGAAGGATTCATACCTCCACCTGTACGGTTGCCATTATGCCGGAGGCAGAGGAAATTGACTTCCATCTGGATATGAACGACTGTAAATTTGACGTATTCCGTGCATCCGGAAACGGCGGACAGTGCGTTAATACAACAGACTCCGCTGTCCGTCTGACCCATATTCCCACAGGAATCGTGATTTCCTGTCAGGATGAAAAATCCCAGCTGAAAAACAAGGACAAGGCATTAAAGGTTCTGCGTTCCCGTCTTTACGAGATGGAACTGGCGAAACAGCACGACGCAGAGGCAGAGGCGAGACGAAGCCAGATTGGAACAGGAGACCGTTCCGAAAAGATCAGAACCTACAATTTCCCTCAGGGCCGCGTCACAGACCATCGCATTAAGCTGACACTTCACAGACTGGAAAATATCTTAAACGGTGATCTGGATGAAATCATAGACAGCCTGATCGCGGCAGACCAGGCTGCAAAATTAAGTAACTTACAGGATAAAGAATAATGCGTATACGTAGGAGAAGGAAGGAGACGTTATGCAGAAAACAGCACTTGTGATCATGGCGGCAGGAATCGGAAGCCGCTTCGGAAAAGGAATTAAACAGCTTGCACCGGTGGGCCCGAACGGAGAGGTGATCATGGAGTATTCTATCCATGACGCGCTGGAGGCCGGATTTAATAAAGTGGTTTTTATTATCCGGAAGGATCTGGAGAAGGAATTCCGTCATGTCATTGGAGAAAGAATTGAGAAAATCACAGAAGTAGAATATGCGTTCCAGGAACTGGAAGATCTTCCGAACGGTTTCGAAAAGCCGGAAGGCCGTACCAAGCCATGGGGAACCGGTCAGGCAGTTCTTGCAACGAAAAAAGTTCTCAATGAGCCTTTTATCGTTATCAATGCAGACGATTATTACGGGAAAGAAGCCTACAGAAAGGTTCATGAGTATCTTGTCAGCGAACAGCCTGACGATGGAAAGCTCCACATCTGTATGGCAGGCTTCCGCCTGAAAAATACCTTAAGCGATAACGGAAGTGTTACAAGGGGAATCTGCCATATTGAGAACGGAGCCCTTACAGGTGTCACAGAGACACATGATATTATTAAGACAGAAACCGGCGCCGGTGTGAAACATGAGGACGGCACCATAGAGGAGCTTGACGTAAAGAGCCTTGTATCCATGAATATGTGGGGACTGACTCCCGCATTTATGGAAACTCTGGAGAAAGGCTTTGTTGAATTCCTTGAAGGGCTGGAACCGGGGGAAATCAAGAAAGAATATCTTCTTCCGGAGCTGATCGACCGCCTTATTAAATCAGGCAGCGCGCAGGTGGATGTGCTGGATACGAAAGATACCTGGTTCGGAGTGACTTATCAGGAAGACAAGGCAGTGGTTATGGAAGCCTTTAAGAATCTGATGCTCCACGGTATGTATCCGGTGAATCTTTATAAATGATCCGCAAGGATCGGAATCCATAATTCAGGAGGAGAATTATTATGGGAAAATATTTTGGAACTGACGGTTTTCGAGGAGAAGCAAATGTGAAACTTACAGTTGACCATGCATTCAAGGTGGGACGTTACGTAGGGTGGTACTACGGACGCAGCCACAAGGCAAAGATCGTAATCGGCAAGGACACAAGAAGAAGCAGCTATATGTTTGAATATGCCCTTGTTGCCGGTCTCACTGCTTCAGGAGCGGATGCATATCTTCTTCACGTAACAACGACACCAAGTGTATCCTTCGCAGTTCGCACAGAGGACTTTGACTGCGGTATTATGATTTCCGCAAGCCACAATCCGTTCCACGACAATGGTATCAAGCTTCTTAACGGAAACGGTCAGAAGATCGAAGCCGAGATTGAAGCAAGGATCGAAGCATATCTGGACGGAGAAATCGAAGAGCTTCCTCTTGCAACTATGGAGGATATCGGACGGACCATTGATTTTGCGTCAGGGCGTAACCGTTATATCGGTTATCTTATTTCCATTCCGTCCCGTGACTTCAAGAACATCAAGGTTGGACTGGACTGTGCCAACGGAAGCTCTTCCGCTATTGCAAAGAGCGTTTTTGAAGCCCTCCGTGCCAAAACCTATGTGATCAACAATGAGCCGGACGGCACAAACATCAATACCGGCTGCGGCTCCACCCATATCGAGGTTCTCCAGAGATATGTGGTAGAAAACGGCCTTGATATCGGTTTTGCCTTTGACGGCGATGCAGACCGCTGTATTGCAGTAGACCACAGAGGAAACGTGATCGACGGCGATAAGATCATGTATGTCTGCGGCAAGTACCTGAAGGAACAGGGAAAATTAAATAAAAATACAGTTGTAACAACAATCATGTCCAATCTTGGACTTTACAAATCTCTGGAAAGAGAGGGAATCGACTACGAGCAGACCCTTGTAGGAGATAAATATGTGGCAGAGAATATGATGGAAAATAATTACAGCATCGGCGGTGAACAGTCCGGGCATATTATTTTCAGCCGTTATTCCGCAACAGGAGACGGAATTCTTACTGCGCTTATGCTTATGGAGGCATGTGTGGAAAAGAAAGCGACTCTTTGCGATCTTGCAAAAGAAATGGTTGTTTATCCGCAGCTTCTGCGCAATGTCAGAGTAGAGGACAAAATAGCGGCACGGGAGAATCCTCAGGTGCAGAAAGCGGTGCAGGAGGTTTCTGACGAGCTGGGAGGCGACGGCCGTATCCTTGTCCGCGAGAGCGGCACAGAACCGCTGATCCGCGTTATGGTAGAAGCGGGAACCGATGAGATCTGCCACGAAAAGGTAGCTAAAGTAGTGAAAGTAATGGAAGCAGAAGGACTGATCGTCGGATAGGCGCCGGTTTTCTGCTGAATAAAGGAAGCACATGAAAAAAAGAAAAACTGCAGTTCTCCTCGCAGCCTGCCTGACAGCTTCAGTTCTCACAGGCTGCGGAGGAGAGGCACAGAAAATTTATGAACAGGCAGGAAAAGACCTGACACAGGGAAGCTATGAATATGCTTTGCAGGGATATCAGGCTTCTGTGGAAAATCAGGTGAAACTGCCCCAGTCTTACAGAGGAGCCGGGATTGCCAATCTCCGTTTGGGAAATTATGCGGAGGCAGTGGAGGATTTTACCAATGCCCTCAATTGTGAGAAGGTTGGGAAATCACTGAAAAAGGATCTTTTGTCCTACCGGGCAACTGCCTTCATGAAAATCGGAGACTACGAAAGTGCCATGGCAGACTGTCAGACGCTTTCACAGGAGCATTCCATGGATGCAGACCTTTATTTCCTCACCGGAAAAGCGGCTCTTTCCCTGGATTCTTATGAAGAAGCCTCCAGGAATTTTAAGGCGGCCTATGAGGAGGATGCCTCCTACGATATGGCTATCCGTATTTACGAGGTATACCTTGAAAGGGATATGGAAGCGGACGGAACCGGATATCTTGAGGCTGCTCTGGAATCAGAACCCAAGGATGCCCAGGATTACTGTGACAGGGGAAGAGTCTACTACTACATGAACGATTATGACAATGCAAGAGAGGCTCTGATCCAGTCCTCCAATCAGGGAAATACAGAGGCGCTCCTCCTTCTGGGAATGGTATATATGGCGCAGAAGGACATCTCCAATGCAAGGAGTATGTACCAGGAATTTGTCTCAAAGGAGGAAAAATCCGCCAGAGGCTACAACGGACTTGCTCTCTGCGACATTGCAGAGGGAAATTACGACAGCGCCCTTGCCAATATTGCAGAAGGGATTGCCGTTGCCCGGACAGAGGAAATGCAGAGTCTTCTTTTTAATGAGATCGTCGTCTATGAAAAGAAGCTGGATTTCAATACTGCCATGGAAAAGGTGAAGGATTATCTCTCCACCTACCCGGAGGATAAGGCCGCTGCAAAGGAAAAGGCGTTTTTAGAAACCCGTATAGGATAAACAATAAGGAGTTTTCATGGAATATTTCAATGAGTTGGAAGAGCGCGTGATCCTGGTGGGAGTCCAGGTGAACGACAACGAAGATACCGGGGAGTCTCTGGATGAGCTGGAGGAGCTTGCCCAGACTGCAGGAGCGGTAACTGTGGGAAAGGTGATTCAGAACAGAGAGGCGATACATCCGGGAACCTACATCGGAAAAGGAAAAATCGAGGAGGTGCGTTCCCTTGTACTTGCTCTTGACGCAACAGGAATCATCTGTGACGACGAGCTTTCTCCTGCACAGCTCAATAACCTGGAAAGAGAGCTGGATTGTAAGGTTATGGACAGAACGCTTTTGATCCTTGATATTTTTGCGGCAAGAGCAGTGACAAGCGAGGGAAAAATTCAGGTGGAGCTGGCACAGCTCCGCTACCGCTCTGCCCGTCTGGTAGGACTTCGGGAATCTCTTTCCCGTCTGGGCGGAGGGATTGGTACCCGCGGTCCGGGAGAGAAAAAACTGGAATCTGACCGGCGTCTGATCCGTACCAGGATTTCTGCACTGAAAGAGGAGCTTTCCCATGTGGAGAAGCACAGGGAGCTCATCCGCGCCCGAAGAGACAGGGGAACCATGAAGACTGCGGCAATCGTGGGCTATACCAATGCAGGGAAATCCACTTTGCTGAACAAGCTGACGGGAGCTCAGGTCCTGTCTGAGGACAAGCTTTTTGCGACCCTTGATCCTACCACCAGAACTTTGAATCTGGACGACGGACAGCAGATCCTCCTGACGGATACCGTAGGTTTTATCCGAAAGCTCCCCCATCATCTGGTGGAAGCCTTTAAGAGTACGCTGGAGGAAGCCAAATATGCAGATTACATCATACATGTAGTAGATGCGTCCAACCCCCAGGTGGAAACGCAGATGCACATTGTGTATGAAACTCTTCGTGAGCTGGGGGTTCTCGGAAAAAAGACGATCACTCTTTTCAACAAGCAGGATCTGGAAGGAGTAAGTCAGCTCAGGGATTTCAAAGCGGATTATACCCTGAAAATTTCTGCGAAAACAGGAGAGGGGCTTGACAGTCTGAAAGAGCTTCTGGAGAAGCTCTTAAGCGAGGAACAGATTTATATTGAGCGTCTGTTCCCCTACAGCGAAGCAGGGAAAATTCAGCTGATCCGTGAGTTCGGCCAGCTTTTGTCCGAAGAGTACACAGACACCGGGATTGCTGTAAAAGCAAGGGTTCCCAAGGAAATCTACGGAAAAGTCAACTGAAAAGAAGCGGGAATTGTAAACTCAATAATAGAAATGGTAAACACCATATAGTGGGTCTTGACTAAATAGACACAATATATGGTGTTTTTGTATTGACGTAAGAGGAGTGGTCTGCTACAATAGACATACAGCGCTCCGCAAGATGGAAGATCCGGCCGGAGCAAAAAAGGATGGATTGCAGCCGTGGCGACAGAGCGGCTGTTATATAGTATGAGGAGGCAGAAAGATGTTTCAGGTAGTAAAAAGGGATGGCGAGATTGCCGAGTTCAAAATGAATAAAATAACTTCAGCGATCAATAAGGCGTTTCAGGCCAAGGAGAAAAATTATAACGAAGATATGATCGATCTTCTGGGACTGAGGGTAACTGCCGATTTTCAGAATAAAATCAGGGATGGACAGGTAACGGTGGAGGACATTCAGGACAGCGTGGAGAATGTGCTGATCCAGGCTGGCTATGCAGACGTGGCAAAGGCGTATATCCTTTACCGCAAACAGAGAGAGAAAGTCCGCAATATGAAATCTACGATCCTGGATTATAAAGAGATCGTAAACAGCTATGTAAAGGTTGAGGACTGGAGAGTGAAGGAGAATTCCACAGTCACATATTCCGTAGGCGGTCTGATCCTGAGCAATTCCGGCGCTGTAACAGCAAACTACTGGCTGTCTGAGATTTATGACAACGAGATCGCTGAGGCGCACAGAAATGCGGATATCCATATTCATGACCTTTCCATGCTGACAGGATACTGTGCAGGATGGTCCTTAAAGCAGCTGATCCAGGAAGGGCTGGGAGGAATCCCGGGCAAGATCACATCCTCTCCTGCAAAGCATTTGAGCGTACTCTGCAACCAGATGGTGAATTTCCTGGGAATCATGCAGAACGAGTGGGCGGGAGCCCAGGCATTTTCATCCTTTGATACCTATCTGGCTCCTTTTGTAAAGGCAGATCACCTGAGCTATCCTGAGGTGAAAAAGTGTATTGAATCTTTCATTTACGGTGTAAATACGCCAAGCCGCTGGGGAACCCAGGCTCCGTTTTCCAACATCACTCTGGACTGGACAGTTCCGGAGGATCTGGCAGAGCTTCCGGCAATAGTAGGCGGCAAAAATATGGACTTTAAATATAAAGACTGCAAAAAAGAGATGGATATGATCAATAAGGCGTTCATTGAGACAATGATCGAGGGAGACGCCAATGGAAGAGGATTCCAGTATCCGATTCCCACATATTCCATCACAAGGGAATTTGACTGGTCAGATACAGAGAACAACCGTCTTCTGTTTGAGATGACTGCCAAGTATGGTACGCCGTACTTTTCCAACTATATTAACAGCGATATGAAGCCAAGCGATATCAGAAGTATGTGCTGCCGTCTGCGTCTGGATCTTCGCGAACTTCGCAAAAAGAGCGGCGGCTTCTTCGGCTCAGGAGAAAGTACAGGCTCTGTTGGCGTTGTCACGATCAATATGCCGAGGATCGCATATCTTTCCAGGACTCCGGAGGAGTTTTACAGACGACTGGATCACATGATGGACATTTCCGCGCGATCTCTTCACATTAAGAGAGAGGTTATCGGAAAGCTGCTGGAAGAGGGACTGTATCCTTACACCAAGAGATATCTGGGAAGCTTTAACAACCATTTCTCCACCATCGGTCTGATCGGTATGAACGAGGTAGGACTGAATGCCTGCTGGCTTGGAAGGGATATGTCTGATGAGGCGACACAGAAGTTTACCAAAGAAGTCCTGGAGCATATGCGGGAACGCCTTGCAGATTATCAGGAAGAGTATGAGGGAGAGCTTTTCAACCTGGAAGCAACTCCTGCGGAATCCACAACTTACCGTCTGGCCAAACATGACAGAAAACGCTGGCCTGACATCCGCACAGCAGGAAGTAAGGGAGATACCCCTTATTATACAAACAGCTCCCACCTTCCTGTGGAATATACGGCAGATATTTTTGATGCGCTGGATATTCAGGATGAGCTGCAGACGCTTTATACCTCCGGTACCGTCTTCCATGCCTTTATCGGTGAGAAGCTTCCGGACTGGAAAGCTGCTGCGTCTCTGGTACGCAAGATTGCAGAGAATTACAAACTTCCGTACTACACCATTTCCCCCACTTATTCCGTATGTCAGGAACACGGATATATCACAGGAGAACACTTTACCTGTCCGAAATGCGGAAAGAAAGCGGAGGTTTACAGCCGTATCACAGGCTATTACAGACCTGTACAGAACTGGAATGACGGTAAGACTCAGGAATACAAGAACCGAACCCTTTATGACATTGCACATTCTCAGCTGAAAAAGGTTCACACCACCATGGTGACAATGACAGAGGACGATGTAAAAATTGAACCTGTAGAAGCCCATAAGTATCTGTTCACCACCAGCACCTGTCCAAACTGCAGGATGGCAAAGAAAATGCTGGAGGGAGAAGAACTGGAAATCATTGATGCGGAGAAGAATCCGGAGCTTGCGAAGAAATTCGGCATTATGCAGGCCCCTACCCTCGTGATCATGGATGGGGAAAAGATGAGAAAATATGTAAATGCGTCCAATATACAGAAGTATGTAGAAGAAGAACAATAAAGAAATTCAGTAAAAAGCTCAGGCTGCTGCAGAAATACAGCAGCCTGAGCTTTTCTTGAATTTCAAAGAGAAGCCTTTGAATTGTTTGAGTTAAGAGAAAAATTCTGAAATTAATATCTGATATTGACAAGTATGCATATAATATGCTATAACTAATTAAATCATTAAACCGTTGAAGAAGAGGAGTACCCGTTGGAGCGCTGAATACAGAGAACTGCGGATGGTGGGATCGCAGTACCAGAAACATAGGGGAATGGGCTTCTGAGGGCGAGCAGAAATCTCTCTGTTACGAAGCAAAGGTGAACCGTCACCTGTTTCTTTCAGAAAGAGAACAGTATGCAAGCCGGAGTGCAGACTCCGTTATCAAACCGGGCATATGGAAGTATGCGTTGAGTGGGTATCAGATACCAAGCCGGGTGGCACCGCAGGAGTTTTACTCTTGTCCCTGCAAGTAATCGTGAATTGCGGGAGACGAGGGTATTTTTTTATTTCTGAATACCGTTTTCCGCAGGAGAGATCAGAAAGGAGAAAATTATGAGCGAGACAAAAAAAATCCCTTACAAAATTTATCTGGAAGAAAATGAGATGCCGAAGGAATGGTATAATGTCCGTGCAGATATGAAGAATAAGCCTGCACCTCTTTTAAACCCGCAGACCCTGGAACCGATGACAGCAGAGGAGCTGGGAGCTGTATTTTGCGATGAGCTGGTACAGCAGGAGCTGGATGACACAAACCCGTATATTGAAATTCCTCAGGAAATCCGTGATTTCTATAAAATGTACCGTCCGTCTCCGCTGGTTCGCGCCTACTGTCTTGAGAAGAAGCTGGATACTCCGGCGAAAATCTATTATAAATTCGAAGGAAATAATACAAGCGGCAGCCATAAGCTGAACTCTGCCATTGCCCAGGCATATTATGCAAAGAAACAGGGGCTTAAAGGAGTGACCACAGAGACAGGAGCCGGTCAGTGGGGAACTGCTCTTTCCATGGCTTGTGCCTACCTTGATATGGACTGCCATGTCTACATGGTGAAATGCTCCTATGAGCAGAAGCCTTTCCGCCGGGAGGTAATGAGAACCTACGGTGCGGAAGTGACGCCGTCTCCCTCTGACACAACAGAGGTGGGAAGAAAGATTCTCAAGGAACATCCCGGAACAAGCGGAAGCCTTGGCTGTGCAATTTCAGAGGCAGTGGAGGCTGCTACATCTAAAGAGGGATACAGATATGTTCTTGGAAGTGTGCTGAATCAGGTTCTTCTTCACCAGTCTGTGATCGGTCTGGAAGCAAAGGCTGCCATGGATAAATACGGCGTTGTTCCGGATATGATCATCGGCTGTGCAGGAGGAGGCTCCAACCTTGGAGGACTGATTTCTCCTTTCATGGGAGAGATGCTTCGGGGAGAAAGAGATTATCAGTTTATCGCAGTGGAACCGGCATCCTGTCCCAGCCTTACCAGAGGCAGATTTGCCTATGATTTCTGTGATACGGGAATGGTAACTCCTCTGGCAAAAATGTATACATTGGGAAGCGGATTTATCCCTTCTGCCAACCATGCGGGAGGACTGCGTTACCATGGAATGAGTCCTGTGGTTTCCCAGCTTTATGCTGACGGTCTTATGGAAGCGCGTTCTGTAGAACAGACCTCTGTTTTTGAGGCGGCTCAGATGTTTGCCAAGGTGGAAGGAATCCTTCCGGCTCCGGAAAGCTCCCATGCAATTCGGGTGGCAATCGACGAAGCATTGAAGTGTAAGGAAACGGGAGAGGAAAAAACAATCCTTTTCGGCCTGACAGGAACCGGATATTTTGATATGGTTGCATACGGGAAATACAATAACGGTGAAATGCAGGACTACATTCCAACAGATGAAGATTTGCAGACCGGTTTCGACGGACTTCCCAAATTTGAAGGAAATGAATTTTAACCTGTAGACAGTCCGGCTCTTGACAAATGAGGGGAAGGTGCTAAAATCAGAAAAAAAGAGCGGGGTGGTCTTATGATAGAATGGATTTTGACAATTGGCTGTGCTGTAATGTCAGGAGCGCTGTTATCCGGCCGCGGAGCATTTCTGATCGCCGGTTATAATACCTCAAGCCAGGCGGATAAGGCTAAATATGATGAAAAGAAGCTCTGCCGTGTGATGGGCGCCGGATTTTCTGTGATCACAGTTCTCCTGGCTGTACTTTCCATACTGGGGGAAAATGCTCCCGCGTGGTTCGGTAAATTCTTTGGAGCTGTAGTTCTTGCTGATGTACTTGTCCTTCTTTATGTGTCAAATACCAAATGTTATGCGAAAGATGCTTGGAATGGGGAAGAAGCTGTAGCAGAGACAGGGACTAAAGACGCCGGGAACAGGAAGATCATGATAGGCAGTATGATTTTTACAGGGATTGTCTTTGTTTTTGTGGGAATTGTACTGTGGACCGGAAATATCCATATGAAGTATGGAGAGGACAGCTTCACAGTGGAGGCTTCCTACTGGCCGGATCGGACCATCCGATACGAAGAGATTGATAAGCTGGAGCTTGTCAGCGGAGAAAAGGCGGGAAGCAGAACCAATGGCTTCGGCAGCTTCCGGCTTGCCATGGGACATTTCAAAAATGAGAAATACGGAAGCTATATCCGCTATGCCTATACCGGCTGTGAGGAGACCGTTGTCCTGGATGTGAAGGGAACTACGGTTGTCCTTTCAGGAAAGGATTGGGAGAGTACGGAAGAAATCTATAGGATCTTAAAGGAAAAAACAAGGGAGGACTCCTGAACAGAAAGGGGGGTTCCCGGAACAGAGAATAAGAAAAGAGTACCGGATTTTCCATAAAAGGAAAGAACCGGTACTCTTTTTGTCTTTCGGAAAATTATTAAGACTGATTCTGTTCTGCAACAAGGTGGGAAGCGCCGTACATTTCACGAAGTCTGGGCTTCTCAATTTTTCCTGTAGGGTTGCGGGGAACGTCTGCGAAGAAAACTTTTCTCGGACGTTTGTAACGGGGGAGCTTTTTGCAGAAGAGATTAATATCCTCCTCTGTGCAGGTGCATCCCGGTTTCAGGGAAATAATGGCTGCGGAGATTTCTCCCAGACGCTTGTCCGGAAGTCCGATGACTGCCACATCCAGAATCTTGTCATTGGTGCGGAGAAAATCTTCAATCTGTACAGGGTAAATATTTTCACCGCCGCTGATGATAACGTCTTTTTTACGGTCAACGAGGAAGATAAATCCATCCTCGTCCTCCATTGCCATGTCTCCGGTGTAAAGCCAGCCGTCATGAAGCACCTCTGCGGTAGCTTTTGGATCATTGTAATAGCAGACCATGACGCCGGGGCCTTTCACAGCAAGCTCTCCGGTTTCTCCCTGTTTCACAGGGACGCCCTGAGGGTCGATGATCTTTGTTTCCCAGCCGTAGCCGGCTTTTCCGATGGCGCCTACCTTGTTGATGTTCTCTACGCCGAGATGTACGCAGCCGGGGCCTATGGATTCGCTCAGACCATAGTTGGTATCATATTCGTGATTCGGGAAATATTCCTTCCAATGTCTGATAAGACTCTGGGGAACAGGCTGTGCGCCGATGTGCATCAGACGCCACTGGTCAAGCTGGTACATGTCAAGCTTGATGTCGCCCCTGTCAAGAGCCAGAAGAAGATCCTGTGCCCAGGGGACGAGAAGCCAGACAATGGTACATTTCTCCTCAGACACTGCCCGGAGAATAAATTCCGGATTGGTTCCTTTGAGAAGAACGGCCTTGCCTCCGGTGAGAAGACTTCCGAACCAGTGCATTTTTGCTCCTGTATGGTAAAGAGGCGGAATGCAGAGGAAAACATCGTCTTTTGTCTGGTGGTGGTGATGCTGCTCTGTTTTTGCGGAATGCATCAAAGCCTGATGAGTATGCAGGATCGCCTTGGGGAAACCGGTGGTTCCGGAAGAGAAGTAGATGGCTGCATAATCCTCGTCATCGATGTCGATCTTTGGCGACTGGCTGGAGCAGTTGGCTGTGTGCATGGTATAATCTTCGGCAAAACCGGGGCAGTTTTCCCCGACATAATATAACAGGCGGTGTTTGCCGATCTCATCTGCGACTTCCTCTACACGACCGATAAATTCCGGACCGAATACCAGGATATCCACATCGGCAAGGTCGAGACAATACTGAATCTCCTCTGCGGAATAACGGAAGTTCAGAGGTACGGCAAGGGCTCCGGTTTTAAGGATTCCAAAGTAGATCGGAAGCCATTCCAGGCTGTTCATTAAAAGAATGGCAACCTTGTCCCCTTTTTTGACTCCCCTTTCCAGAAGAAGATTGGCAAATCGGTTGGCTTTTTCATTAAAAACATTCCATGTGATCTCCCGTCTGTAATAAGAAGCGCGGACAGGCTCGATCAGTTCATATTCTCTCCAGGTTACACGCCTTGTTTCAGGCATCTCCGGGTTAATTTCCACAAGACAGACGTCGTCGCCGTACAGTCGGCAGTTTTTCTCCAAAATATCAGTAAGTGGCATAATGTTCACCTTTCTTCGGGACGATTTTCTTCGTCCTCTTCCTTCAAATTCGCGCTTTAAAGCGTCGGCTTAATAAAGTATATGATAACGAATTAAAAGGGGAATGTCAACAGCTTTTACACGATTTTGAACAAAAAAATTCTTGACTTTTTATAAAAAAATGATATACTGAACAAAAAAATAATTTAATAGTTAAAAGCGTTACACTTCAACGCGATAAATAGGAGGAAAAAGAAATGTTTGTGAAAGTAATGCTGCTGATCATTTTCTTCGGTATCATGATCGGCGTGGGAATCGTTTCCCGAAATCAGGCGACCAGTGTAAACGGATTTGTTCTGGGAGGAAGAAATGTAGGCCCCTGGCTTACTGCCTTTGCCTACGGTACTTCTTATTTTTCGGCAGTTGTGTTTGTGGGCTATGCAGGACAGTTCGGGTGGAAATATGGTTTGGCATCCACCTGGATCGGTATCGGAAATGCAGTGATCGGAAGTCTGATGGCCTGGGTGATCCTGGGAAGAAGGACAAGAATTATGTCCCACCATCTTCAGGCTGCCACCATGCCGGATTTCTTCGGCAAACGCTTTCACAGCAATGCCCTTCGTATTGCTGCATCGGCAATTGTATTCGTATTTTTGATTCCCTACACAGCTTCTTTATATAACGGACTTTCCCGCCTGTTCGGGATGGCTTTCGATATTCCCTATGAGGTATGTATTGTCATGATGGCAGTTCTGACAGGAGTTTATGTAATACTTGGCGGTTACATGGCGACTGCGATCAACGATTTTATCCAGGGAATCATTATGATCGGAGGGATCATTGCCGTGATCGCGGCAGTTCTTGACGGTCAGGGCGGATTTATGAATGCTGTGAGCAGGCTGTCGGAGCTGGAAAGCGACATTCCGGTGACAATGGGACAGCAGGGGGCTTTCGCTTCTTTCTTTGGACCGGATCCTTTGAATCTCCTCGGGGTTATTATTCTGACTTCCCTGGGAACCTGGGGGCTTCCTCAGATGGTACATAAATTTTACACAATCAAAAACGAAAAGGCAGTAAAGACAGGAACTGTGATCTCAACGGTTTTTGCTGTGATCATATCAGGAGGCTGTTACTTCCTGGGAGGTTTTGGAAGGCTGTTCGACAGTCCGGCAATCTATGGAGAAAACGGAAGCATTGCCTATGACGCGATTATTCCAGCCATGCTTTCCACCCTTCCGGATGTATTGATCGGTATTGTGGTGATTCTGGTGCTTTCCGCATCAATGTCCACCCTGTCGTCTCTGGTACTGACATCAAGTTCCACTCTGACCCTTGACTTTATTAAAGGAAATCTCATAAAAAATTTAAGTGAGAAGAAACAGCTTCTCATTATGCGTATCCTTATTGTGTTTTTCATTGGGGTTTCCGTTGTGCTTGCACTGGATCCGCCTACCTTTATTGCCCAGCTCATGGGAATTTCCTGGGGAGCTCTTGCAGGGGCCTTTCTTGCTCCGTTTCTTTACGGACTGTTCTGGAAAGGAACTACACGGCTTTCTGTGTGGGCGAGCTTCTTTGCGGGAGTGGGTCTTACAGTGGCAAATATGTTCCTGAAATTCATTGAGTCGCCTATTAATGCGGGGGCAGCGGCTATGGCGGCAGGTCTTGTCATCGTGCCGGTTGTCAGTCTTGTGACACCGAAGCTGGAAAAGAAGAAGCTTGAGGAGATTTTCGCCTGCTACGACGAAGAAGTTCATGTAAAAAGAAAAGTTGCCCTTCCGGAAAAAGAGACAGAGTAATAATAAAGGAAGCTGTTGCTTTAGCGATTAAAAAATCGTAAAGCGGCGGCTTTCTTTTTGTCTTTTTAGGGGGAATGTTTTTAACATAAAATAAATAAAATATATATTGACTGGATGGTCTATAAGTGATAATATGCAGTTATAGACCAGATGGTTTATAACTGACTGCTGAAAAATAGACATATTTTTGGAAGTGTAGGTGAGCGAAATGAAGAAAAATAGGAATGTTGAAAAAGAATCTTTGCTGGCATCTGTAAAGCCATCGAAAGCAATTGTTGACATGGCAGTTCCTGCAACACTGGCACTATTGGCTAAGGCGGTTTACAACATTGTGGATACGGCATATATTGGAATGCTGAAC
>DXXQ01000057.1 GCA_019416265.1 Clostridiales bacterium
GAAGAGGGAGAATACCACGGAAGACGCGCCCTGATGTCTTTCGAGGTGGGCAAAAAAGCCCTGGATTTCCTCATCGCCAATTCCGGCTCCAGAAAGAATCTGGAGGTAGATTTCTTCGGAGGAGAGCCTCTGATGAACTGGCAGGTTGTAAAAGACCTGGTAAAATACGGCCGTGAGCAGGAGAAGCTTCATAATAAAAATTTCCGTTTTACGCTGACGACCAACGGCGTTTTATTAAACGACGAGGTTATGGAATTCTGTAATAAAGAAATGTCCAATGTCGTACTGAGCGTGGACGGACGTAAAGAGGTTCACGATTTTATGCGTCCATTCCGCAAGGGAGCAGGAAGCTATGACCTGATCATGCCGAAGTTCCAGAAATTCGCAGAGTCCAGAAACCAGGACAAGTATTATGTCAGAGGAACCTTTACCCATCATAATCTTGATTTTTCCAAGGATGTTCTTCACCTTGCAGATCTTGGCTTTAAACAGATTTCTGTTGAGCCTGTAGTTGCGGAGGATACGGAAGATTATGCCATCCGTCCGGAGGATATCCCGCAGATTCTTGAGGAGTACGACACTCTTGCGAAAGAAATGATAAAAAGAGAAAAAGCCGGAAACGGCTTCAATTTCTTCCACTTTATGATCGATCTTACAGGCGGCCCGTGTGTATACAAGAGACTGTCCGGCTGCGGTTCCGGTACAGAGTATCTTGCAGTGACACCATGGGGAGATTTATACCCATGTCATCAGTTTGTAGGAGAGGAAAAATATCTCATGGGAAATGTGGACGAGGGAATTACAAGACCTGACATTCAGAAAGAATTCGGGCAGTGTAATGTTTACACAAAGGAAGCATGCAAGGACTGCTTTGCCCGCTTCTACTGCAGCGGCGGCTGTGCTGCCAATGCCTTCCATTTCCAGGGAGATATCAACGGTAATTATGAAATCGGATGCGAGCTCCAGAGGAAGCGTGTGGAGTGCGCCATCATGATAAAAGCTGCTCTGGCTGAATAAGCCTTTGCAGACTAATGCATTAAAAGAAGGGAAAAACAATGAAAAAAAGTAGAGGAGTTGTAGTGCTTCTGCTCACCGCGATCCTTACCGCGTTTTTCTGCTACACAGCAGCAGTAGGCTTAGGCCCTACGGGCACAGGTGCGGCAAAGAACATCAAAACAGGTCTTGACCTTGCAGGCGGTGTCAGCATTACATACCAGACCAAGGAAAGTAATCCAAGCAGCGAAGACATGGCAGATACCATTTATAAGCTGCAGAAACGTGTTGACCAGTACAGCACAGAGGCACAGGTAACAAAAGAGGGACTCGACCGTATCAACGTAGCGATCCCGGGTGTTACAGATGCCAATGCGATTCTTGCTGAATTAGGAAAGCCGGGTTCCCTGTGCTTTGTTGAGGCGGCAGACGATGAAGGAAATGAAAACATTACTCTGGGTGAAACAGGCTATGTTCTTGCGAGAGATCTGGACGAGATCCGTGAAGCAGGCAGCGTTGTGCTGGAAGGCTACGATGTGGCAGCAGCAGAAGGCGGCGCATTCCAGGATCAGACAACCGGAGCAAAGGAATACGCAGTCAGCCTGACTCTTACAGAGGACGGAAAAAAGAAATTCGCAGAAGCTACAGAAAAGAACATCGGAAAGCAGATTGCGATCATCTATGATAACAACGTAGTCAGCGCTCCTAATGTAAAAACAGCCATTCCTGACGGAAAGGCACAGATCGACGGCATGGGCAGTCTGGAGGAGGCACAGTCACTTGCTTCCTACATCCGTATCGGTTCTCTGAGCCTGGAACTGGAAGAGCTCCGTTCCAGCGTTGTGGCAGCACAGCTTGGAGAAGAAGCTATCGAGACAAGCGTAAAGGCAGCAGCCATCGGTCTTGCCATTGTAATTCTGTTTATGATCTTTGTATACCGCGTTCCGGGTGCAGTGGCATCCGTTGCCCTGGTTTTCTACACAGCCCTGATGCTGATCACTCTGAATGCATTTGACATTACCCTTACGCTTCCGGGTATTGCAGGTATTATTCTTGGTATCGGTATGGCGGTAGATGCCAACGTAATTATTTATGCGCGTATCCGTGAGGAGATCGGAGCAGGAACCTCTGTAAGAAACGCTATTAAAGCCGGTTTCAGCAAGGCCTTTTCCGCTATCTTTGACGGAAATATCACAACTCTGATCGCAGCCCTGGTACTGATGTGGCTTGGATCAGGTACAGTAAAAGGCTTCGCCTACACGCTGGCTCTCGGTATTGTGATCTCCATGTTTACAGCTCTTGTTGTTTCCAGAGTGATCATGTATGCACTTTACGCAGTGGGTGTCCGCGACGAAAAATTCTACGGTAAAACTGTAGAAAGAAAAGCAATCAAATTCCTTGGAAAGAGAAAAGTGTTCTTTACACTTTCCCTGATCCTTGTGCTCAGCGGCCCTGTGTTCATGCTTGTTAACCAGCAGATGGGCAAAAAAGCGTTAAACTACAGCCTTGACTTCTCAGGCGGTACAGCGACAAACGTAACCTTTAACGAGGATATGGATATTAAAACCATCGATTCCGAGGTTGTTCCTGTAGTGGAAAAGGTAACTGGTGATAAAAATGTACAGCCTACAAAGGTTGTGGGTTCCAACCAGGTAATCATCAAGACTCGTTCTCTTGACCTTGATGAGCGTGAAGCGTTAAATAAGGCGCTTGTTGAGAATTTTGATGTAGACGAGAAACTGATCTCTGCAGATAACATTTCTGCAACTGTAAGTAATGAGATGCGTAAGGATGCTGCAATCGCCGTGATCGTAGCAACAATCTGTATGCTTCTTTACATCTGGTTCCGATTTAAAGATATCCGTTTTGCAAGCAGTGCGGTATTAGCGCTTCTTCATGACGTACTGGTTGTACTTGCGTTCTATGCACTTGCAAGAGTTTCCGTAGGTAACACCTTTATTGCATGTATGCTTACTATTGTGGGTTATTCGATCAATGCGACTATCGTCATCTTCGACCGTATCCGTGAGAACCTTCACGGAAGCAAACGTCTTGACGTACTTGAGGATGTGGTAAATGCAAGTGTTACACAGACACTGACAAGAAGTATTTATACTTCCTTTACAACCTTTGTCATGGTCGCAGTCCTTTATATCATGGGTGTATCTTCTATCCGTGAGTTCGCAGCTCCTCTTATGGTAGGTATCCTTGTAGGCGCTTACTCATCTGTATGTATCACAGGCGCACTGTGGTATGTGATGAAAAAGAAATTCACAGGAAATGCACAGCCGGCGATCGCAGCAGCGGGAGCAGCTTCTTCCAAGTCCGCAAAAGCAGCGGAAAAGAAGCCTGCACAGACTCCAAAGGCAGATCCGAATCAGCCGAAAAAGAAAAACAGAAAAAGAGTAGCAGAGCGTCTTGCAGCTGAAGAAGCAGCAAAGAAAGAAGAAAAATAAGAAACAATGATCCCGGGATATGTTCATGTCCCGGGATGTTTTTCGAATTACAGGAATCAGGGAAAGGCTTCCTGTGCTTCGAAAAACAGAAGAAAAGGAGGATGTGAATGGAAAAGTGGGTGCTGACTGCAAAAAGAGCAGATTTTGCAGGAATCGGACATAAATTCGGGATCGATCAGGTAACTGCAAGATTGATTCGAAACCGCGATGTGATCCAGGAAGAAGATATCAGAAAATATTTATACGGCAATCTTGAGGATCTGCCTTCTCCCTGGCTTTTGAAGGATATGGAAAAGGCAGTGGGAATCCTGGAAGGGAAAATCCGGGAAGGTGCAAAAATAAGGATCATAGGGGACTATGATATTGACGGCGTAACGTCTACGTTTATTCTTCTGAAAGGGCTGACAAGAGTCGGAGCGAAGGTTGATACCTATATTCCGGACAGAGTGGCAGACGGCTACGGAATCCGTGAACATTTGATCCATAAGGCTGCCCAGGACGGAATCGACACGATCGTAACCTGTGATAACGGAATAGCGGCAGCAAAGGAAATTGAGAGCGCAAAGGAAAAAGGAATGACTGTGGTGATTACCGATCACCATGAAATCCCCTACAGAGATACAGAGAAGGGAAGAGAATATATTCTGCCTCCTGCAGATGCAGTGATCAATCCCAGACAGCCGGACTGTCCTTATCCAAACAAGAAGCTCTGCGGGGCGGTGGTGGCCTTTAAAATGATTTCTGCCCTTTACGACAGGATGGGGATTCCGGAAAAAAAGCTTGAGGACTATCTGGAACTGGCAGCCATTGCTACAGTAGGCGATGTCATGGATCTGCAGGGAGAAAACAGGATACTGGTAAAAGAAGGTCTGAAACGTCTTCCACACACAAAAAATAAGGGACTTCGGGCCCTGATCGAAGCCAACGGGCTGGAAGGAGGAAAGATATCCGCTTATCATGTAGGCTTTGTCCTGGGACCCTGTATCAATGCCAGCGGACGTCTCGACACAGCGTCCCGTTCCCTGGCGCTTTTGAAAACAGAGAGCATGGACGAAGCTGCGAAGCTTGCGGGAGATCTGACTGCATTGAATGAGAGCCGCAAGGCTTTGACGGAAAAGGGGAAAAACGAGGCCATAGAGCTGGTGGAAACTACAGCGCTGAAAGAGGACAGGGTTCTTGTGATTTTTCTTCCGGACTGCCATGAAAGCCTGGCGGGAATCATTGCCGGAAGAATCCGGGAAAAATATAATAAGCCGGCCTTTGTCCTCACACGGGGAGAGACTTGTGTGAAAGGCAGCGGACGTTCCATTGAAGGCTACTCCATGTACGAGGAGCTTGTTAAGTGCGCAGATCTTATGGTGCAGTTCGGCGGACACCCCATGGCAGCCGGCCTCTCCCTGGAGGAAAAAAATGTGGATGTCCTTCGGAGAAGACTGAATGAAAACTGCACCCTGACAGAGGAGGATCTCAGGCCCAAGGTTGTCATAGATGTCCCCATGCCTGTTTCCTATATTACAAAGAAGCTGATTGGGGAGATCAGTCTTCTGGAGCCCTTCGGGAAGGGAAATACAAAGCCCTTGTTTGCCCAGAAAAATCTTCGTGTTTTAGAATGCAGGGTTTTTGGAAAAAATCGAAATGTAGCGAAATTCCGGCTTATGGATGAATCTGGAGCAGGGATAGACGGGGTCTACTTTGGAGAGGCAGAAGAATTCGCCTCCTATGTGAGAGGAAAAGAAAGGATTTCTGTGACCTATTATCCGGAAATCAACCGCTATATGGGCAGAGAAAGCATCCAGGCAGTGGTACAAAATTACTGTTAAAGGTGTTTGGGATACAGTCAAAAAGATAAAAATGCCGAAGATACAGGAAAGATGCGAACCCTGTCGGGTTTTGCATTGATTCTGCAAAAAAAAAGTGGTATACTATACATTATTTATATGAATAAAAGCTGTTTAAAGCAGCGCTGTAAAAAGTCAGTTGTGTGACACTGAAAATACGCTTTTTCCGGAGAGCAGCAGA
Organism: Clostridiales bacterium; assembly: GCA_019416265.1. Lineage (GTDB taxonomy): Bacteria > Bacillota > Clostridia > Lachnospirales > Lachnospiraceae > Blautia_A. Next base: position 5,469 of record DXXQ01000057.1, read on the forward strand.
TTTCGGGAAATGCAGGCTGAGATTAGGAGACAGACATGAAAAAAATAGAAGAGTATGTTAGAAGTATTCCGGATTTTCCGGAACCGGGTATTATTTTCCGTGATGTTACAAGTATTCTGCAGGATGCAGAGGGCTTGAAGCTTGCCATTGATTCCATGCAGGCATTTCTGAAAGATACAGATGTGGATGTGATCGTAGGTACAGAATCCAGAGGATTCATCTTCGGCGTACCGATTGCATACAATCTTCACAAACCATTTGTGCCGGTCCGCAAGAAGGGCAAGCTTCCATGTGAGACAGTATCCATGAGCTATGACCTGGAATACGGAAGCGCAGAGATTGAAATGCATAAGGACTCCATTAAGCCGGGACAGAAGGTTGTGATCATTGACGATCTGATTGCCACAGGAGGAACTGTTGAAGCTGCAGCCAAGCTGGTGGAAGAGCTTGGAGGAGAAGTGGTGAAGATCATTTTCCTGATGGAACTGGCAGGACTGAAGGGACGGGAGCGTCTGGAAAAATACGACGTAGAATCCGTGATTATTTACGAAGGAAAATAAAACACGCAGATTGTGCATAGGCAGGTGGAACAGATGGCAGAGATCAAAAGTACAGAAAAAATGAAAAACACTGCGCAGACAGAACAGGCGAAAATAGACTCTGTGAAAAGAGCGGACGCAGCTGTGAAATCCATGCATGATTTTACTGCGCCCGAAGAGCTGTATGAGGAGCTGATTAAAAGTGTGCGGAAATATCATCCGTCCACAGACATCTCCATGATACAGAAAGCATATGAAATCGCCAGTGATGCCCATAAAGATCAGAAGAGAAAATCAGGTGAGCCCTATATTATCCATCCTCTGTGTGTGGCAATTATTCTGGCAGATCTGGAACTGGACAAGGAAACCATTGTGGCAGGTCTTCTTCATGACGCAGTGGAAGATACCTGGATGACAGTGGAGGAGGTTTCCAATAAATTCAGCCCGGAGGTGGCACTTCTTGTAGACGGAGTTACCAAGCTGGGACAGCTGTCTTATTCTGCGGATAAGGTGGAGGTTCAGGCAGAGAATCTGAGAAAAATGTTTCTTGCCATGGCAAAGGATATCCGGGTAATTCTGATCAAGCTGGCAGACCGCCTTCACAATATGAGAACGCTTCAGTATATGCGTCCGGAGAAACAGCAGGAAAAAGCAAGGGAGACCATGGACATCTATGCGCCCATTGCCCAGAGGCTTGGTATATCCAAGGTGAAGGTGGAACTGGATGATCTTTCCCTGAAATATCTGAAGCCGGACGTTTATTATGATCTGGTGGAGAAGGTTGCCCTGCGTAAAAGCGAACGACAGAAATTTGTGAGCGCCATTGTGCAGCAGGTGAAGCAGCATATGGAGGATGCCAATATCGATGCCCAGGTAGACGGGCGGATCAAGCATTTCTTCAGCATTTATAAAAAAATGGTCAACCAGGATAAGACCATCGATCAGATCTACGATCTTTTCGCAGTCCGTATTCTGGTAGATTCCGTGAAAGACTGTTATGCGGCTCTTGGAGTGATCCACGAGATGTATAAGCCGATTCCGGGACGGTTTAAAGATTATATTGCCATGCCGAAACCGAATATGTACCAGTCTCTTCACACCACGCTGATTGGACCTACCGGACAGCCCTTTGAGATTCAGATCCGTACTTATGAGATGCACCGCACTGCGGAGTACGGTATTGCGGCACACTGGAAATATAAGGAAACCTCAGATGGAAAGGCACCTGTGGGCAAGAGTGAGGAAGAGAAGCTGAACTGGCTCAGGCAGATCCTGGAATGGCAGAGGGACATGTCTGATAATAAGGAATTTATGAGCCTTCTGAAAAATGACCTGGACCTTTTCGCGGACAGTGTTTACTGCTTCACTCCTCAGGGAGACGTCAAGACGCTGCCCAACGGTTCCACACCTATTGACTTTGCCTACTGTGTGCACAGTGCGGTAGGAAACAAAATGGTGGGCGCAAGAGTCAACGGAAAACTGGTTCCCATTGAATATCAGATTCAGAACGGTGATAGAATCGAGATCATCACCTCTCAGAATTCTCAGGGTCCCAGCCGTGACTGGCTGAAGCTGGTCAAGAGCACCCAGGCGAAGAACAAGATCAACCAGTGGTTCAAGAAAGAACTAAAAGAAGATAATATTTTGCGAGGCAAGGAAATGCTTGCCCAGTATGCAAAAGCGAAAGGCTATAAGATCAGCAATTATACCAAGTCCCAGTATCTGGAGGCAGTGATGCGCAAATACGGATTCCGCGACTGGGATTCCGTCCTTGCTGCAATCGGACACGGAGGCCTGAAGGAAGGCCAGGTATTTAATAAGCTGATGGAAGCTTATGATAAAGAGACGAAAAAGAACCTCACCGACGAACAGGTTCTTGAGGCTGCATCTGAGAGTCAGGAGAAGCTCCATATAGCCAAGAGCAAAAGCGGCATTGTGGTAAAGGGAATTCATGATGTTGCAGTGCGCTTTTCCAAATGCTGCAGTCCCATTCCGGGAGATGAAATTGTGGGATTTGTCACAAGAGGGCGTGGAATCACCATTCATCGCACAGACTGCGTGAATGTGCTGAATATGTCCGAAATCGACAGAAGCCGTCTTATAGAAGCGGAATGGCAGAGGCCGGAGGCGGCAAAGGCTTCGGAGAAATATATGGCAGAGATTCAGATCTATGCCAACAACCGTACCGGTATTCTTGTGGATCTGTCCAAGATCCTTACAGAGAGAAAAATTGATGTCCGCAGCATGAACAGCCGCATCAGCAAGCAGGAAAAGGCGACCATTTCCCTGAGCTTTGAGGTAACAAGCAAAGAAGAGCTGAACTCCCTGATCGAAAAAATCCGTCAGGTAGACAGTATTATAGATGTGGAGCGTACAAGAGGATAAGAGCTGTCGCGGTGAAATGCAAAGGCCCGGCGTCTTCCTTTTGGACATGGCTGCAGAAAGAACCACCGGAAACGGTGGACGGAAAGGAATAGGGAAATGAAATCAGAATTACAGAAATGTATCCTTGGTTCCGTATACACGAACTGCTATTTTTTACAGAATAAAGAAACAGGGGAGCTTCTCATCGTGGATCCGGCTGCCCAGGCGGATAAAATTTTTCAGCAGGCAGACCGGATGAAGGGGAAACCTGTGGGAATCCTTCTTACCCATGGACATTTTGACCATATCCTGGCAGTGAATGAGGTGAAGGAGAAATATAAGATTCCGGTTTACGCCTGCCGCCAGGAGGAAGAGATGCTGCGGGAGCCCTCAGTCAATATGACGGCATATTACGGAGAGGGATGTTCCGTGAAGCCGGACAGATTTTTGAATGATCTGGATGTTTTTGAGGCAGCAGGTTTTTCCATACAGATGCTTCATACACCGGGACACACAAAAGGAAGCTGCTGTTACTATATTAAAGAAGAGGGAATCCTTTTCAGCGGAGATACCCTGTTCTGCGGCTCCGTAGGAAGGACCGACTTCCCCGGGGGCAGTACAGCCGAGATTGTGAGAAGCCTTCATAGGCTTCTGGAAGCTCTTCCCGAGGAGACAGATGTTTATCCGGGACACGATGCGGCGACCACCATTGGATACGAAAAGAGGTATAATCCATTTGTATAAAATAGGTATTGTGTTTCTTGACACAGAATTTGAACATGATGTATATGAATTGATCAAGGCGTTTTATCCGGAGGCGGAGATCCATACTTTCTACGAGGAAACGGAAGGAGAGTATGACCTCCGCTTCCGTGTGGAACGGGATGGAGAGAACTGGCTGTTTCGCTACGAAAGCCCGGAGCGCAGCGGTGTGGCGGAAGCGGCTGTTATTTCCGGCTACTCCGCAGAAGAAGGAGCTGTGAAAGAAGAAGGCTCAGAAAAAGAGGAGAACAGACGGAACATCCGAAAAGAAAATAAGGATGCAATCAAGATGGCTCTTTACAGGATTCTTGTAAAGCTTACGGGAAGGGAGCTTCCCTGGGGAAACCTTACGGGAATCCGTCCGGCAAAGCTGGCCATGGCTCTGCTGGAGTCAGGGAAGAGTAAGGCTGAGGCGGAGAAGGAGCTGCGCAGCAAGTATCTGGTCAGCCCTGAGAAGACGAAGCTTGCAGTGACCATCGCAGACAGGGAGAGGGAAATCCTGAAGGATATTGATTATGAGAACGGCTACAGCCTCTATATCGGGATTCCTTTCTGTCCGAGTATCTGTCTGTACTGCTCTTTCAGCTCCTACCCCCTGAAGCTGTGGCAGAAGAGGGTTGACGAATATGTGGATGCCCTTTGCAGGGAAGTCCGCGCAGTGGCGCAGATGATGCAGGGGCGTAAGCTGGACACGATTTATATCGGCGGAGGAACGCCTACGACACTGGAGCCCCATCAGATCAGGACTCTCCTCAATACAGTGGGAGACAGCTTCGGATATGAGGGAATCGCGGAGTTTACAGTGGAAGCCGGACGTCCGGACAGTATTACTTCGGAGAAATTAAAAGCCCTTTCCGAATTTCCGGTGACAAGGATCTCTGTGAATCCCCAGACAATGAACCAGGAAACTCTGGATATTATCGGAAGACGCCACACTGTGGAGGAGACAAAGAAAGCCTTTTATCTGGCCAGAGAACTGGGATATAACAATATTAACATGGATCTTATTGTGGGACTGCCGGGAGAAGATATTTCTATGGTGGAACACACATTAGAAGAAATAAGAAGACTGGATCCCGACAGTATGACCGTACATTCCCTTGCCGTAAAAAGAGCGGCGCGCCTGAATATGTTTAAGGAAAAATATCAGGAAATGACCTTCGAGAACAACCAGGAGATCATGGGGCTTACAGGAAAAGCGGCCAGGGAAATGGGGATGGATCCCTATTACCTCTACCGCCAGAAAAATATGAAGGGAAATTTCGAGAATGTAGGCTATGCAAAGGTTGACAAAGCCGGAATTTACAATATACTGATTATGGAGGAAAAACAGCCGATCATCGCCCTTGGCGCAGGCGGATCCTCCAAGCTGGTCTTTGACCATGGAAACCGGATCGAGCGTGTGGAGAATGTAAAGGATGTATCCAATTACATTTCCCGTATTGACGAAATGATCGAGAGAAAAAGGAAAGGGATAGCTGCCTGGTTATAAGCAGGGGAGGTATAGTTGTGAATACCGCACGAAAGATGAGTCCGGACACCCGGAAACGGATACTGGAATTTAATCTGGAAGGGGAATTGAATCACGGTAAGGTTGTGAGCAATCTTGCCTATGAGGTTGCCAGAGAGCTGGGACTTCCGGAGGAGCAGTGCTATGATCTTGCCATTGCGGGAATGCTCCACGACATCGGCAAGCTCAAGCTTACTGGATATATCAACGGTCAGGAAAGAGACCCTCTGGTGATTGAGGAATTAAAATTTGTCCGTATGCATTCCACCCTGGGATACGAAGAATTAAAAGGGCAGGGATATTCGGATTTTGTTCTGGAGAGTATTCTGTATCACCATGAGAATTATGACGGAAGCGGATATCCTTCCAATAAAGCGGGGGAGGAGATTCCCATAGGAGCAAGAATTCTCAGGGTATGTGACGTTTACGCGGCTCTGAGCTCAGACAGGCCCTACCGCAAAGCGTTTGATATACAGACGGTAATGGAATTGATGATAGAAGAAGTAAAAAACTTTGATATGCAGATTTTTCTGGCATTTCAGAGAGTGGTACATAGATAAAGGAGGATGACATGGCATTAAAGAAGAAGCCGGTAACCGGTATGAAAGATATTTTACCAAGAGAGATGGAAATTCGCAATTATGTGATGAACATGATTCGGGAAACATACGGAACCTTCGGATTTTCAGCAATTGAGACTCCCTGTGTGGAGCACATTGAGAACCTCTGCAGCAAACAGGGCGGAGAAAATGAGAAGCTGATCTTCAAAATCTTAAAAAGAGGAGAGAAGCTGAAACTTGATCAGGCGAAGGAGGAGGCGGATCTGGTGGATTCCGGTCTTCGCTATGACCTGACAGTGCCCCTTTCCCGTTACTATTCCAACAATGCCAACGAGCTTCCCGCTCCTTTCAAGGCGCTTCAGATGGGAAATGTATGGAGAGCAGACCGTCCTCAGAGAGGCCGCTTCCGCCAGTTTATGCAGTGTGACATTGATATTTTGGGAGAGCCTACCTATCTTGCCGAGATCGAGCTGGTGCTTGCTACGACCACTCTTCTTGGAAAGCTGGATTTCCACAACTTTACCATCCGTATCAATGACAGAAAGATCCTCAAAGCCATGGCTCAGTACAGTGGTTTTCCGGAGGAGAGCTTTGATACAGTTTTCATCATTCTTGACAAGATGGACAAGATCGGTCTGGAAGGTGTTGCAGAGGAACTGGAAAAAGAAGGCTTTGCCAAAGAAAGCATCGATAAATATCTGGGACTTTTCAAAGAGATCACCAATGATATTGAAGGCGTGCGCTATTGTAAGGAGAAACTGGAAGGCGTACTGGATCCGAAGATCGCAGAGGATCTGGCTACGATCATCTCCACTGTTGACGCAGTGAAGACAGCAGACTTTAAGATTTCCTTTGACCCGACTCTTGTCCGCGGTATGTCTTATTATACGGGACCGATCTTTGAGATCGCCATGGATGAGTTCGGCGGAAGCGTAGGCGGCGGCGGACGCTACGATGAAATGATCGGCAAGTTTACGGGAAACAATACCTGTGCCTGCGGTTTTTCCATTGGATTTGAGAGAATTGTTATGCTTCTTCTGGAAAGAGATTATCAGATTCCTACAGGAGCAGGAAAGAAGGCATACCTCATTGAGAAAAATATGCCGGCTGATAAATTAATGGAGATCCTGAAAAAGGCGGAGGAAGAAAGAAGCGCCGGAACACAGGTGAATATTTCTATTATGAAAAAAAATAAGAAATTCCAGAAGGATCAGCTTGCCGCAGAGGGCTATACGGAAGTGATCGAATTTTTCAGGGATAAAATGTGAGAAGCCCCGGATATCAGGAGGCGTCAGACAGATAAATAACGAAACAGGCTCACAAGCTTTGTTTTGACTGATAAAACCAAGAAAGAGGAGTAGTTGTTATGGCTGAAAGTATGAAAGGTCTGCACAGAACATGCCGGTGTGCAGAAGTAACAAAAGACATGATCGGACAGGAAATCGTTCTTATGGGATGGGTTCAGAAGGCCCGTGACAAAGGCGGTATCGTATTCGTGGATTTAAGAGACCGTTCCGGAATCATGCAGCTGATCTTTGAGAACGGAACCATAGATGAGGAAGGCTTTGCGAAAGCAGGAAAGCTTCGAAGCGAATTTGTCATCGCTGTTACAGGTACGGTGGAAAAACGAGGAGGAGCTGTGAATCCGAATCTTGCAACAGGAGAGATCGAGCTTGTTGTAAAAAGCCTCCGTGTGCTTGCGGAATCTGAGGTGCCTCCATTCCCGATCGAGGAGAACAGCAAGACAAAGGATGAAATCCGTCTGAAATACCGTTATCTGGATTTAAGAAGACCGGACCTCCAGAGAAATCTGATGCTCAGAAGCCGCGTTGCAATGCTTACAAGAGCATTCTTTGCAAAAGAGGGCTTCCTGGAGATCGAGACTCCGATGCTTGGAAAAACAACACCGGAAGGCGCCAGAGACTATCTGGTTCCCTCACGTGTTCATCCGGGACATTTCTACGGACTTCCTCAGTCTCCTCAGCTTTATAAGCAGCTTCTGATGTGCTCCGGTTATGACCGTTATATTCAGATTGCGAAATGCTTCCGTGACGAGGACCTCCGCGCTGACAGACAGCCGGAATTCACTCAGATCGATATGGAGCTTTCTTTCGTAGACGTAGATGACGTAATCGACGTAAACGAAAGATTCCTTGCCTACCTGTTCAAAGAGGTTCTGGATGTGGATGTGAAGCTTCCGATCCAGAGAATCACATGGCAGGAAGCTATGGACAGATTCGGTTCAGACAAACCGGATATGCGTTTCGGAATGGAACTTCATGATGTCAGCGATATTGTAAAGGACTGCGGCTTCAGCGTATTTACAGGAGCTCTGGAAAACGGAGGAAGCGTTCGCGGTATCAATGCAGAAGGACAGGGTTCCATGCCGCGTAAGAAAATTGACAAGCTGGTAGAGTTTGCCAAAGGATACGGTGCAAAAGGTCTTGCTTATATTGCCATTGCAGAGGACGGCACCAGAAAGTCTTCATTTGCGAAGTTTATGACAGATGAGGAGATGGATGCTCTTGTAAAAGCTATGGATGGTAAAGCTGGCGACCTTCTTCTCTTTGCAGCAGATAAAAAGAAACTGGTTTACGATGTTCTCGGAGCGCTTCGTCTGGAGCTTGCGAAACAGATGGATCTTCTTGACAAAAACGAGTTCTGCTTTGTATGGGTAACAGAGTTCCCGCTTCTTGAGTGGAATGAAGAGGAGAATCGTTTCACAGCTATGCACCATCCGTTTACCATGCTTATGGAAGAGGATCTTGAGCTTCTCGATACAGATCCCGGTAAGGTGCGTGCGAAAGCATACGATATCGTACTGAACGGAAATGAGATCGGCGGCGGAAGCGTGAGAATCCACCAGAACGATATTCAGGAAAGAATGTTCCAGGAACTTGGATTTACAAAAGAAGACGCATATGAGCAGTTCGGCTTCCTTCTGGATGCGTTCAAATACGGAGTACCGCCTCATGCAGGACTGGCTTACGGCCTTGACCGTCTTGTTATGCTGATGGCAAAGGTTGACAGTATCCGTGATGTGATCGCGTTCCCGAAGGTAAAGGATGCGTCCTGCCTTATGACAAAAGCGCCCAGTGCAGCAAGCGAAGTACAGTTAGAGGAACTGGCTCTTGCAGTTACTGCAGCGGAAGAAACAGAAGAATAACTAAAAAAATGCAGACAGGATATATTTCCTGCCTGCATTTTTTTAGTTTATGATTATTCCTCCACAGGGGAGGTGGAAAGGATTCCGAAGAGAGCGTCTCCCAGGGCGGTTCCTGCATCCTGAAGCTTCCATGAAACTCCGTCATTTACAAGGACAAAGGCCACCTCTGCAGTTCTGGTGGATTCATTGTTCCGGATACATTCAAGAAGGACATCAAGAGATTTTTCATAACGCTTTGAAGAGCCGTCGATGACAGCGTCGGGCGAGGCCAGATAGGAGTCCATCTCTTTCTGGTATTTCTCCAAAATGGCATCACTGTCAAAGGTTGTAAGCTCAGTGGTTACAACTGCGTGATATCCTTCAATAGAGGAGTCCTTGATCTTGAAATTAAAATTCTGGTGAAGCTGCTCTGCCAGTGCGGAGGCAATGGCGCTTTTGGACGGGTCAGAAGCATTCATAATGCTTACCACTCCAAGGTAGTTGCTGATTTCATCCAGATCCATTTTTTTCAGTGTTTTTAGATAGACGGTCAGAGTATCCTCAGGGGAAAGGATATCCGGATCGGACAGATAAGTCATAAGACCGCCGACAAGGTCATTCTCCAGAGAGTGGGTGCGTTTGATCTCCCATTTTTCATTCTGCGCATTCCCGGTGTTGGTAAGCTGTATGGTACAGTTTGTCTCCGAGGTTTTGTACTCCCGTGTCTTGAGCAGATGGTTGAGAAGAAGATAATGCTCTTCCAGGGAAACTGCATCCGGTGCATCCTCTGAAGGATTTCGGGCGGCTTCCAGGATTTCGGTTCTCAGAAGCGACGCGGCAAAATCTTTTGCCAGAGTATGTGCATCGATGGTGGAGAGCCGGAGGGAAGCCACAGCGTATTTGTCCCTGTTGTCGACGCTGATATCCAGGATTTTGTAGTCGAAATCCTGAAAAAAGAGGGAAAAGACTTCTTTTATTTCTTCGGACAGATCAGTATTTCCCGCAGCGTCTGGAAAAAATTCCTTGTAGGATATGTACTTCTGGGCTGTATCAGAGTCCAGATTTTTCAGCAGATCCAGTTCGCTTGTGATGATATCTTTGACTTCCGACTTATTTCTGTGGGTACAGCCGATGATCAGAGCTGCGGAAATAAGAAAGAGGACAGGGAGAAGAATCATCAGACGCTTTGCAGTCTTCATAAGTTTCTTTCCTTTCAAAGTGATTTCCTCTATTTTAACAGAAATTATTATATATGTCAAAAATACGCAGAAAAACGCTGATTTTTTCTTTGTAAAATATATATTTTATATAAGTTTTTTATAAAAAAGCATGAAGAAAATGTAAAATTTGCAATGGGACGGCAGAATGCTTTTCTTTTTTTTTCAAATCTGGTATGATAGGAAAGTGAAGATTCCGGCTTGTGAAACAGGCTGTGATATAATAGAAGGCAACTTATGAAAACAGGGAGGCAGCTATGAAAAAACGAATTTTGATCGTTCTTGGAATCCTGATTGCGGCAGGCGCTATCGGCGCAGGTTCATGGTTTTATTTCCGTGGCGGCAGCCAGACGACAGACAGTGATTCCGTAGTATTTGTATCTTCAATAGAGGAACTGACAGGTACGACTTCCGGAGTGATGAACCGTTATGCCGGAGTTGTGGAGCCCCAGGAGACCGTGGACGTTGAAATCGAAAGCGGACGTAAGGTGAAGGAGGTCCGCGTAAAGGAAGGCGATGAGGTTACGAAGGGACAACTGCTTTTTGAATATGACCTCAGCAGTATTCAGGAAGATCTTCAGCAGGCACAGCTTGATCTGGACCGTCTGAAGAATGAGGCGATCAGTCTTCAGGAGCAGATCAATACCCTTACCAAGGAAAAAAAGAAAGCAAAGCAGAGCGAACAGCTTTCTTACACGATCGAGATTGAGACAAATAAAATGAGTCTCAAGAAAAATGAATATGATCAGAAGAGCAAGGCCGCGGAGATCGAGCGTCTCCAGAGCGCAACCGTAAACACAGAGGTACGCAGTACTCTGGACGGTGTCATCCAGAAAATTGATACTTCCAAGATGACAAGCGAAGATGGTGAGGTTATTGACGAGGGAATCAATTATGGAAGCGACGATGAACAGAGCAATGCCTTTATCAAGATTTTAAGTACAGGCGCGTACAGGATCAAGGGAAAGGTAAATGAGATGAACGAGGTTACGCCGGGAGAGCCTGTGATCATCCGCTCCAGAGTTGACAACAGTCTTACCTGGAAGGGAACTATGGGAGAGGTGGATCTGCAGAACGGCAGCTCTGAAAATGACAACGACATGTATTTCGGAATGGCCACCACCGATGAACAGACCTCATCAACCTCCTACCCCTTCTACGTGGAACTGGAATCCTCGGAAGGACTGATGCTTGGCCAGCATGTATATATTGAAAGAGATCTGGGTCAGGCAGATGTGAAGGAAGGACTGTGGCTCAGCGACTACTATATTGTAGGAGCAGATACAGAAGATCCTTTCGTTTGGGCGGCTGATGAGAAGAACCGTCTGGAAAAACGTCCGGTGATTCTTGGCAAGCACGACGATGAGCTTGGGGAATATGAGATCGTAGACGGTCTGACAAAGAAAGACTGTATTGCATTCCCTACAGATGTCCTTGAGGAAGGAAATGCCACAGAGGTTGGAGATATCACACAGATGATGGGCGCTGATGTGGATCCTGAGGCTGTTATGGATATGGAGGCTTCTTTTGACGAAGAGATGATGACCAATGAAATGGGAGATATGGATATGTCAGAAGGGGAGATGGTCGGCGAAGATGGAATGTCGGATATGGATTCCGATGAAAGTTCCGGGGACTTTTCCGATGGAGAAGAACTGATCCCCATGGACGGAGCGCCGGGAACCCAGAGTGAAGCCGCAGAAGTTGAGATTACGGAGGGCTCTGAAGGATGATTCTGGAATTAAAAGGAATTTATAAAGAGTACCAGCAGGGAAAGATGAAAGTTCCGGTATTGAAAGATGTAAACTTTTCCATGGAGGAAGGGGAGTATGTGGCCATTATGGGACCTTCCGGTTCCGGAAAGACGACTCTGATGAATATTATTGGCTGTCTTGACAAGGCTACAGAAGGGACTTTTTTCCTGGATGGGGAGGATATCGGGAAATGTTCGGAGAATGCCATGTCAGACATCAGGCTTCACAAGATCGGCTTTGTGTTCCAGAGCTTCCATCTTCTGCCGAAACAGAGCGCTTTGTCAAATGTTGAAATGCCCCTTAATTATGCTAAAGTTCCGAAAAAAGAACGAAAAGAACGGGCACTGCGTGCCCTGGAAAGGGTAGGACTGGCAGACAGAGTAGATTTCAGGCCCAATCAGCTTTCCGGAGGACAGATGCAGCGTGTGGCCATTGCAAGAGCAATTGTGAACAGTCCGAGACTTCTCCTTGCAGATGAGCCGACAGGAGCCTTGGACAGTAGATCAGGGGCACAGGTTATGGAACTCTTTCAGAAGCTGAATGACGAGGGTGTTTCTGTACTTATGATCACCCATGATCCGGATATTGCAGCCCACGCAAAAAGAGTGGTTACGATCCGGGACGGCGAACTTCGTGAAAAGGGGTGACACAGAATGCATAAAATAGTAAAACGGGTGATCATTGGAGTAGTGATCACAGCAGTTGCGGGAACAGGAGCGGCAGCAGGACTGCTTCAGCTTCGAAAAAACAGCCAGAAAGAGGTTATGGTCACAAGTGTGAGCAATCTGGTTTCTGATTACTATATGCCAACAACCAGCGTGGATGGAACAGTTACCACAAGTGTTGCCCAGAATGTTTCCGTAGACAGTGATATGATCATTGATCAGGTGTATGTGGCAGAGGGAGATACCGTAAAAAAAGGAGATCCCTTGATCTCCTTTGACACTACATTAGTTGAGATGGAGCTTAACATTGCCCGGCTGAAGCACAAGAAGCTGGAACAGGATTTAAACAGAGCGGTAAACAGACTCAACAGCCTGAAAAACGGCGGCCCGATCCTGGAAGAGGATGGGGGAGGAAGCGCAGATAATCTGGATGAGATGGATCTTCCCGATGACTCAGAGACAGAGATGTCGTCTCTTACAGGGATGAACAATTCTGACAGCTATCTTGCCGCCGCAGTTCCCAGACTGTTGTTAAGCGCATTTGCAGACGGGGAACTGGAAGAGGAGACAGACGGCAGCGAAGAAGAATCAGAGGATCCGGTACAGGCTGCGGCAGACGAGGCAGAAAGGGAGCCGGAATATCAGGATCCGTCAGCCGGTGACTTCACTTCAGGGGAAGACCTCACAGATGGAAACAGCGGAGATGATATGAATTCCGGACAGAACGACACACCCAGGCCAACCCCGACGCCGACTCCTGTTCTGGATGACAATACCTCTTATTACGATCCGTACTTTACAGATGAAATGGAAGGGGTAACAGACGGAAGAGAGAAATTTTATGATAAGCTGGATGCGTCCTCCGTACCGTTTACAGGAACAGGAACAGAGAATGACCCTCTTGTATTTCTTGTAAGCAGCGCAAGAGGAAGCGTCACTGCCATGGGCTCCTTCTTCAACAAAATGGCCGGATACAGCGAGGACGGTACAAAGGTGGAAAAAGAAGGCGGATACTGGTTTCAGCTTGAGTTCCACGGAAATGATACCATTGCGGATTATCAGGACAGAAAGCTTTCCTGTACAGGATATTATCTCATAAACGGAAGCTTTCTCACCCAGCCGGTATATGAATATGTGGAATCGGAATTTACCCTTTCCGACGCCATGACCTACGAACCTGAGGAACCCGAGGAACCGGGAACACCGGGAGGAGGAACGGGAACCACGACAGTGAGCCGGGAGGAAGCTATTAAATATCAGCAGAGAAAGATTGCCAACCTGAAGCTTGATATCCAGGAAAGCAATATTAATATCGGCAAGCTGGAGAAAAAGGTAAACCGTAAGCTGATCAGCAGTAAGCTGGACGGAGTGGTTACCTACGTGGGCGACACGGTGACGAAGAAAACAGACGGTTCTGCGTTTATTAAGGTAAAAAGCGGAGACGGCTATTATGTGGTCGGCGCTGTCAGCGAGCTTCTGCTGGATCAGATTGAGGAAGGATCCCTGCTGAGCTGTATGAGCTACGATCAGGGGGAATTTGAGGCCAAAGTCATGGAAGTGTCGGATTATCCGGTTTCCCAAAGCTTTTATTCAGGAATGACCAACCCCAATGCCTCCTACTACAGCTTTACTGCCGAGGTTATGGATAAGACCATCAAATTCCGTGATTATGACTATATTACCATTAATCTGGAAAGCAAACAGTCGGTGGAAGGCAGTCTTGTTCTCCAAAAGGCCTTTGTCCGTACAGAGAATGGAAAAAGCTATGTCTATAAAGACGATAACGGAGTTCTGAAGAAACAGTATCTCACAGTAGGCGGAAATGTGGACAACGGTTACAGCGTTCTGGTTAAAGGCGGGCTCACGAAGGAAGATCTGATCGCCTTCCCTTACGGAAAGGCAGTGGTGGAAGGTGCGAAGACGAAGGAAGTGACCCTGGATAAGATGTACGGTTACGACGGTTAGAAAGGAGAGATTTCATGATAGAGAATATACGTCTTGCTTTTCAGGGGATCTGGTCCCATATGATGAGATCCTTCCTGACAATGCTTGGCATTATTATAGGTATTGCGTCCATTATTGCAATTGTTTCCACGATTAAGGGAACCAGTGAACAGATCAAGGAAGATCTGATCGGCGCAGGAACCAATACAGTAAATGTATATCTGAAAGAAGGAGATATGCAGTATAATCCCGAATATGGAAGCGGCGCTGTGACACCGATACTTACAGAGGAACTGAAACAGAAGGTGCGTGAGCTTGAACATGTAAAAAATGCAACATTTTTCAACAGCAGAACAGGTACAAGCAGCGTATACTATAACAACAACAGTCTTCAGGGCGGAAGCGTATACGGCGTGGATGTCAACTATCTGAGTACCTGCGGCTATGCTGTTCAGTCAGGGCGTGGATTTGTGGATGACGATTATAAGGCATACCGAAAGGTTGCCCTTGTAGACAGCAATGCGGCTGAGAATCTTTTTCCGGGAGAAAACCCTCTGGGAAAAACAATTGAGATCAGTCAGGAGCCGTTTACAGTAGTGGGGGTTGTCCGGCAGGATGCAGACTATCAGCCGAATATCGAATCCATTGATGAATACTGGACATATTCCCAGAACGTTATCGGCTGTGTAATGATTCCCAACGCATGCTGGCCGATTCCGTTCCAGTTTGATGAAGCGGAAAACGCCATTATAAAGGCGGACAGTACAGATGCGATGAGTACAGTGGGAAATGCAGCAGCAGAGGTTCTCAACGAGGCTGTAGACAACACCCACAATAAGACAGAACTGAAGTATCAGGCAGATGACATCATGGAGCAGGTAAGAGATCTTCAGAATCTGAGTAAGAGGACAAATAACCAGTTGATCTGGATCGCCAGTATCTCCCTTCTGGTAGGGGGAATCGGCGTTATGAATATTATGCTCGTTTCTGTCACTGAGAGAACAAGAGAAATCGGTCTTAAGAAGGCCATCGGAGCCAGAAAGAAGACGATTCTCGGACAGTTCCTTACAGAGGCGGCAGTGCTTACCAGCATCGGCGGAATCGCAGGAGTAATCCTGGGTATCGGCCTGTCGAAGGTGGTAGGGAAATTTTCCGGCTCGCCTACGGCGATCAGCGTGCCGGCGATTCTTGTGGCAGTGCTGTTTTCTACTGTGATCGGAGTTGTCTTCGGACTGCTTCCTTCAGTAAAGGCTGCAAACCTGAATCCGATCGACGCGCTTAGAAGTGAATAATATTTGAAAGTAAGAAGAGCTTTTGCAAAATGCAAAAGCTCTTCTTGTTATAAACAGTTATTTGGGCAGATGAATGAGAAATAAGGCTCCGCCTCCCGAAGCGTCGGCAGCCTCGATGGTGCCTTTGTGCAGGGAG
>DXXQ01000058.1 GCA_019416265.1 Clostridiales bacterium
ATATAAAGACTAAATTGAAAGTAAAGGAGTAGTTTTATGAAAGAATGGACAGACATTATCAAAAACCTTACGATGCTTACACAAT
Source organism: Clostridiales bacterium (assembly GCA_019416265.1). GTDB lineage: Bacteria > Bacillota > Clostridia > Lachnospirales > Lachnospiraceae > Blautia_A. The sequence continues at coordinate 86 of DXXQ01000058.1, forward strand.
TTAGTCTTTCGTTTATCACACCCCTTTTGCTCTGTCTGGCTTTCTGCTGGTGGATCTGCAGCAGAACCGGAGTGGGCGGTTGGGTATATATACCGGGATTTTTCTTTGGTATGGGAGGATCCGGCATGGTGGCATATAAGTTTTATCTTTCCACGATGAAACGCCAGAAGAAAGAGGAAAAAAAGAAAAAAATATCCTTTAACAGTCATTCCTGAGATAAGGATAGAAAGGAAAGGTTATGAGCAGTTTTTTCAGTGATATTCAGCCTGCAGTAAAAAAAGAGACAAAAAATGTGGCGGTTTATACAGTGATCGGCCTGGTTCTCATGTGGGCGGTATTTCTGGGGCTTCACTGTCTGCTGCCTGACAAGGTGCCGTTTAACTATACTGTGATTTTAGGCGGAGCAGCAGGCGGAGCAGTAGCTGTACTGAATTTCTTTCTCATGGGTCTTACCGTGCAGAAGGTTGCGTCAAGTACAGACGAGGCTTCAGCCCGTATGAAAATGAAAGCAAGCTATTCTCAGAGAATGTTGATTCAGATGCTCTGGGTAGTGGCAGCCATTGTTGCACCCTGCTTCCATTATGCGGCAGGGATTATTCCCCTTTTATTTCCAGGAGCCGGAATTAAAATAGCGGGAATCATAAATACTAAGAAATAATGGGAAAAATATCATACAGATAGGAGGTGGAAACGTACATGGAGTTAGACATTTCCGGTGCAAAGATATATTTTACTTTGCCCATTGATCTGCCCATACTGGGGCAGCTTAGAATCAGTGAGACCATGGTGGTGAGCTGGATCGTCATGCTTCTTATAACAGGATTGTGCATCTGGCTGACCCATGACCTGAAAGTGGAAAATATTTCCAAGCGTCAGGCGATTGCGGAAATGATCGTCGAGAAGGCGAACAGCTTCGTAGTCGGAAATATGGGAGAAAAATTCCGCCATCTGATTCCATTTGTCGCTGCGCTTTTTGCGACAAGTGTTGTGTCAAACCTGATCAGCCTGATTGGCCTTCGAAGTCCGACAGCAGACCTTTCTACTGAGGCTGCATGGGCAGTTGTAGTCTTTATTATGATTACAGCCCAGAAGATCAAGACAGGAGGTCTGGGTGGTTATCTGAAAGGCTTTACAACACCGATTGCCATTATGACGCCGTTTAACGTTCTTTCCGAACTGGCAACGCCTGTCAGCATGGCCTGCCGTCACTTTGGAAATATTTTGTCAGGTGTGGTAATCAACGGCCTTATCTACGGCGCTCTGGCGCTGGCAAGCTCCGCGCTCTTTGGCTTGCTGCCGGGGGTAGTTGGAGATGTTTTGTCAAAGATACCGTTCCTCGATGTCGGTATCCCTGCAATCCTGTCCGTCTATTTTGACTGGTTCTCAGGCGTTATGCAGGCATTTATCTTCTGTATGCTGACCGTAATGTATATTGCGAATGCTGCGGAGGAAGGATAACACAATTTTATACGTATTATATTTAAGGAGGATTTTACTATGGAATTTCAGTTACTTGCAAAAGGTATCGCATTAGCAGGATGTGCAATTGGTGCAGGAGCTTCTCTGATCGCCGGTATCGGACCTGGTATTGGTGAAGGTAATGCCGTAGCAAAGGCGCTTGAAGCAATCGGACGTCAGCCGGAGTGCAAAGGTGACGTTACTTCTACCATGCTTCTCGGCTGTGCTATCGCGGAGACAACAGGTATCTACGGTTTCGTAACAGGTCTGCTTCTGATTTTCGTAGCACCTGGTATGTTCATGAACTTCCTGAGCTAAAACATATAAATAACTGCAAAAGGAGGTTACAATCAGAATGGTACAGGATTTAGTAACAATTGTGCCGTGGAATTTTGTAGCGACGATAGCCAACCTCTTTATCCAGGTGTATCTCATTAAGCGGTTCCTGTTTAAGCCGATAAACGAAGTGCTGGAAAAGCGCAGAGCAAAAGCAGATGAAGAAATCCAGCAGGCTGTGAAGGCAAAAGAGGAAGCGCAGGCAATAAAAACTGAGTATGAAAAGAACATGGAGGAAGCAAAGAACAAAGCAAACGACATTATGGTGACAGCGCAGAAAACTGCTGCGATCCAGAGTGAGGATATGCTTAAGGAAACCTCCAGACAGATTGCTGCCATGAAAGAAAAGGCAGAAAAAGATATTGCTCAGGAAAAGAAAAAAGCCGTCAATGAAATCAAAAATGAGATTGGCGATATGGCTATGGAAATTGCCGGTAAGGTCATCGAGCGCGAAATCAGCGAATCAGATCATGCGAAGCTTATTGACGAGTTTATAGAGAATGTAGGTGAAGCATAATGACACAGACTGCCAGAGTCTATGGCGGCAGCCTGTACGATCTTGCTGCCGAAGAAAAGCTTACGGAGCAGATACTGGAGCAGATGAAGGAAATCCGCAGGATTTTTTCTGAGAATCCGGAATATGTCAGTCTGCTCGGACAGCCTTCCATTCCCAGGAAAGAAAGGGAAGATATGATTGAGAAGGCGTTCGGCTCCCAGGCAGAGCGTTATTTAGTGAATTTTATAAAATTGCTGTGTGACAGGAGCATTCTGATGGAATTTGCAGGATGCTGCGAGGAATTTACACGGCGCTATCATGCAGAACACGGGATTTCTGAGGCTGTGGTCATCAGTGCGGTTACCTTAAATGAAAGACAGATGACAGCTCTGAAAGAAAAGCTTGAAAAAATCAGCGGAAAGAAGATTTCTCTTACTCAGAAAAAAGATCCTTCCGTGATCGGTGGTCTGCGTGTAGAGCTTGAAGGCAAGCAGCTTGACGGAACGGTCCAGGGCCGTATGTCAGGCCTTTCCAGAAAACTGAATGAAATAAGTATTTAAAGGATGGGAATGGAAACATGCAATTAAAACCTGAAGAAATATCCAAAGTCATCCGCAGCCAGATTAAATATTACGATAACATTATTCAGCAGAATGAAACAGGTACGATTCTTATGGTAGGTGATGGTATTGCCAGAGCAAGCGGCCTTGTAAACTGTATGGCAGGAGAGCTGCTTGAGTTTGAGGACGGAAGCTACGGCATGGCTCAGAACCTGGAGGAGAACAGCGTATCCATCGTATTATTTGGTTCCGATGAAAATATTGGTGAAGGTCAGACCGTGAAGCGTACAGGAAAGGTCGTATCCGTACCTGTAGGCGAAGCCATGATCGGCCGTGTTGTAAATGCATTGGGACAGCCGATTGACGGCGCAGGCCCGATTGACACACAGGAATTTCGTGCCATCGAGAGTCCTGCTCCCGGTATCTGTGAGAGGAAATCTGTACACCAGCCGCTCCAGACAGGTATCAAGGCAATCGACTCCATGATTCCGATTGGACGAGGACAGCGTGAGCTTATCATCGGTGACCGTCAGACCGGAAAGACAACGATCGCAACAGATACGATCATTAACCAGAAGGGACAGGATGTAATCTGTATCTACGTTGCAATCGGACAGAAACGTTCCACAGTAGCGAACCTGGTAGAAAATCTTACCAGAAACGGAGCTATGGATTATACAATCGTAGTAGCGGCAACTGCTTCTGAAGCCAGCCCGCTGCAGTACATTGCACCATATTCAGGCTGTGCAATGGGCGAATACTTTATGAATAAGGGAAAAGACGTACTGATCATTTACGATGATTTAAGTAAACATGCGGTTGCCTACCGTGCTCTTTCTCTTCTGATCCGTCGTCCGCCGGGACGTGAAGCTTATCCTGGCGATGTTTTCTATCTGCATTCCAGACTTCTGGAGCGTGCAGCGAAGCTGGATGACGAACATGGCGGCGGTTCTCTGACTGCGCTTCCGATCATCGAGACACAGGCCGGCGACGTATCCGCATATATCCCGACCAACGTAATTTCCATTACAGACGGACAGATCTTCCTGGAGACAGAGCTTTTCCACTCAGGTGTTATGCCTGCGGTAAACCCGGGTATCTCCGTATCCCGAGTTGGTGGTAATGCACAGATCAAGGCAATGAAAAAGGTTGCCGGTACACTGAAACTGATTTACTCCCAGTACCGTGAGCTTCAGAGCTTCGCACAGTTCGGTTCCGACCTTGACGCAGATACAAAGGCGCGTCTGGAACAGGGTGCACGAATTGTAGAGGTTCTGAAACAGAACCAGAACGCTCCGGTTCCTGTAGAAAAACAGGTAGCGATTCTCTATGCGGTTACCAAGGGAATTTTAAGTAAAGTTGCTGTTGAAGATGTAAAAGAGTACGAGAGCAGCTTATACACTTATCTGGATACCAATGCAGAGGGCGCAGCCGTTATGCAGGAAATCCGCGCAACCGGTAAAATGGAGGCGGAGACCGAAGAGAAATTACGTAAAGTTCTGGATGAGTATACAGAGAATTTTCTGAATTCAAGACCTGAGAAATAAAGTGATTAGGAGGTTCGTACAATGGCTGCAAACATGAAAGCGGTAAAGCTGCGTATCAAGAGTGTCCAGAGCACCATGCAGATTACCAAGGCAATGGAGCTTGTAGCATCCTCCAAACTGCGTAAAGCAAAAGAAAGGGCGGAAATCTGCCGTCCCTATTTCACAGAGCTTCACGATACACTGAAAGATATTGCAAGAGAAAATACGGATTTTTCCTCCGTATATGCCAGAGAAGGAGTGGGAGACCGCTGCTGTTATGTGGTGATCGCCGGCGACAGAGGTCTGGCAGGAGGCTATAATACGAATCTTTTTAAGTGTATGGAAGCTGCCAGTGCAGATAAGGACTATGTGGTTCTGCCTATCGGAAAAAAAGCTGTGGAATATTTCCGGAGAAAGGGTGTGGAATGTCTGACAGAAGAATTTGCGGAAATCGCAGATATTTCTGTAGCAGACTGCTTCGAGATCGCAAATCTTCTTTGCAGGGAGTTCCGTAAAGGAACTTTCGGGCATGTGGAGTTGTGTTACACGATATTTAAATCCATGCTTTCCCAGGTTCCGGAAGTCTTTTCCATGCTTCCGCTGCCGGATATCCGCGAGGAGAGCGGCGGAATGGCCGATACGAAAAATCTGATCCTGTATGAGCCGAATGCAGAAGAGGTATTTAATGCAGCGGTTCCGGAATATCTGGCAGGACTGATTTACGGCGCTGTCTGCGAGGGCGTAGCCAGCGAGCTTGCCGCCAGACGTATGGCGATGGACGCTGCCACAAGCAATGCAGAGGAAATGATCGAGAAATTGAATCTGTATTATAACAGAGCGCGTCAGGCAAGCATCACGCAGGAAATCACGGAGATTGTTGCAGGAGCAGAGGGCCTGTAAGGGCTTTCACAGCATATAGATAGAGGAGATTCTTAAATGAGCGAAAAACACATTGGCGAAGTAGTTCAGGTCATCGGTCCTGTTTTGGACATCCGCTTTGCGCACGATGAACTGCCTGCACTTCTCAATGCCATAGAAATTGATAATAAAGGCGCAAAGCTGATAGCCGAGGTAGCGCAGCAGCTTGGCGATAATACAGTCCGCTGTATTGCCATGAACTCTACCGACGGTCTTGTCAGAGGCACCAAAGCAGTAGATACAGGCGCACCGATCACAGTTCCTGTTGGGGAAGAGTGCCTTGGCCGTGTATTTAACCTGTTAGGTGACCCGGTTGATAATATGCCTGCACCGGAAGTACAGGACCGCTGGTCTATCCATCGTCCGGCGCCGGCTTACGAGGAGCAGGTACCAGCCACAGAAATCCTGGAGACAGGTATTAAAGTTGTAGACCTTATCTGCCCATATGCAAAAGGCGGTAAGATCGGTCTTTTCGGAGGTGCCGGTGTTGGTAAAACAGTTCTTATCATGGAGCTTATCCATAATGTAGCGACTGCACACGGCGGACTTTCCGTATTTACAGGCGTAGGAGAGCGTACACGTGAGGGTAACGACCTTTACAATGAGATGAAAGAGAGCGGCGTTATCGACAAAACCGCGCTGGTTTACGGTCAGATGAACGAGCCGCCGGGAGCGCGTATGCGTGTCGGCCTTTCCGGTCTTACCATGGCGGAGTATTTCCGTGATGAGAAGAACCAGGATGTGCTTCTCTTTATCGACAATATTTTCCGTTTCACACAGGCAGGTTCCGAGGTTTCCGCTCTGCTTGGACGTATGCCTTCAGCCGTAGGTTACCAGCCTACCCTTGCCACAGAGATGGGTGCCCTTCAGGAGCGAATCACTTCTACAAGAAAGGGTTCCATTACTTCTGTTCAGGCGGTATATGTGCCTGCGGACGACTTAACTGACCCGGCTCCGGCCACAACCTTTACCCATCTGGATGCGACTACGGTACTTTCCCGTGATATTGCCAGCCAGGGTATTTATCCGGCTGTAGACCCGCTGGATTCCACCAGCCGTATTCTTTCACCGGAGGTTGTAGGAAGAGAGCATTATGAGATTGCCCGTGCGGTACAGAGAGTACTGCAGCGTTATAAAGAGCTTCAGGATATTATTGCCATCATGGGTATGGATGAACTTTCTGAGGAAGACAAGATGACAGTAAACCGTGCCCGTAAGGTACAGCGATTCCTGTCACAGAGTTTCTCCGTTGCAGAGCAGTTCACAGGTATGGCAGGACAGTATGTTCCTCTGAAAGAGACTCTTCGCGGCTTTAAGATGATTCTTGACGGCGAGTGCGACGAAATTCCGGAGAGCTGCTTCCTGTTTGCCGGAACCATCGACGACGTATTCGAAAAAGCTAAGAATCTGTAAAGGAGGCTGTCTATGAAGACATTTCCGTTACGAATCGGAACACCGGACGGTCTTTTGTTTGAAGGAGACGTAGAGCGTGTTATCTGCAGAAGCATTACGGGAGATCTGGCAGTTCTTGCGGGACACTGTAATTTCTGTACGGCTCTTGGCATGGGCGAGGCTCATGTGGTACTGGCTGACGGAACCAGGAGGACAGCAGCCTGTATCGGCGGAATGCTGTCTATGATGAATGGAACCTGCCGTCTGCTGGCAACAACCTGGGAGTGGAAGGAAGACATCGACGAGGAGCGTGCCAAAGATGCAAAGAAGCGCGCAGAGCAGATGCTTGCAAAAGGCGGATTAGGTGACCGCGAATATAAGATCGCGGAAGCGAAGCTCCAGAGAGCATTAGTCCGACTGGATGTTAAAAACTGAAAGTAATAAGAAATACCGCAGTTCCTGTAGAGGGATTGCGGTATTTTTTTGCATTTTTGACACTTTGACAGATACTTTTTGCACTTTAACGCATAAATGCGTTGACATGGTGAGGGGCTGTGAGGTACAATAAGCAAATAGAGTGCCGGAGAGAGGCGGCGCAGGGAGGTAGTAATTTATGAAGAAATTGATGACAGGCGATGAAGCCATCGCCAGAGGCGCATATGAAGCAGGGGTTTCTTATGCATCTGCATATCCGGGAACTCCCAGTACAGAAATCCTGGAGAATCTGTCTACATATAAAGAAATTTATGCAGAGTGGGCGCCGAATGAGAAGGTAGCCATGGAATCTGCGATTGGTGCATCGGTGGCAGGACTGAGAAGTATGGTTTCCATGAAGCATGTGGGCATGAACGTGGCGGCAGATCCGTTATTTACCTGGGCATATATGGGAGTGAACGGCGGAAACGTAGTAGTAACTGCGGATGAACCGGGAATGTTTTCCTCACAGAATGAGCAGGATAACAGAAATTACGCAAAAGCTGCGAAGCTTGCCATGCTGGAGCCGTCTGACAGCCAGGAATGTGTGGATATGGTGAAGGCAGCCTATGAGCTGGGTGAGAAATTTGACACACCGTTTATTATCCGTATGACAACCCGTGTCTGTCATTCCAAATCTATTGTGGAATTAAGTGACAGAGCGGATGTTCCGGCAAAAGCGTGGGAAAAGAATCCTGCGAAGTATGTCTGTCTTCCGGCGATCGCGAGAAAGCTCCGTGTAAAAGTAGAAGAGCGTATGAATGCGCTGGCTCAGTACAGTGAGGAATCTCCGTTTAACCGTGTGGAAATGGGAGATACAAAGGTGGGAGTGATTGCTTCCGGTATCTGCTATTACTATGCGAAAGAGGTGTGGGGAGAGAACGCTTCTTATCTGAAACTGGGATTTACGAATCCCCTTCCTGCAAATCTGATTAAAGATTTCTGCTCAAAAGTGGATAAAGTTTATATTCTGGAAGAAAATGACCCGTATATTGAGGAGTTTGTGAGACAGCAGGGATGTGAGTGCATCGGAAAAGATTTATTCCCGGCTTATGGAGAGATGACGCCGGACGTTATCCGCGGCTGTGTTACCGGAACTCCAAACAAAACCATGGAATTTGACAGAAGCAAGCTGATCAACAGAGCTCCTACTTTCTGTGCAGGATGTCCTCACAGAGGTCTGTTCTACCGTCTTGGCAAGAGAAAAGACATTATGATCAGCGGTGATATTGGATGCTATACTCTGGCTGCAGGCAAACCGTACAGCGCTATGGATTCTACCGTTTGTATGGGCGCCAGCATCAGTCTTGGAGCAGGGGCTCAGAGAGCCTTCAACATGGAAGGCGTGAACCGCAGAGTGGTAACCGTACTTGGAGATTCTACTTTCTTCCATACGGGAATCAATTCTCTGATCAATACGGTCTACAATAAGAGCAATACAGTAAACATCATCCTTGACAATCGAATTACAGGTATGACCGGACATCAGAACAATCCGGGAACCGGATATACAGCCAAGAATGAGGAGACAACGATCATTAAGATTGAGGATCTGGTTCGTGCAATCGGCGTGAAGCATGTATATGTGATCAACCCCAACGATCTCAAAGAGGTGGATGAGACTCTGGACAAATGTCTTGCTCTTGATGAGCCGTCTGTGATCATTACCCGCTGGCCATGTGCGCTGAAGAAGTTTTCCAAAGAGGACAAAGAGGAGTTTGAATCCCTTTTTGTTACAAGAAATAAAGTAGATCCGGATAAATGTATAGGATGTAAGCTTTGTCTGAAAGCAGGATGTCCGGCAATGTCTTACGATAAAGAGTCGAAAAAAGTAGTCATCAGTCATGCCGGCTGCGTAGGCTGCGATGTCTGTACACAGGTCTGCCCGAAGGGCGCCATCGGGAAGGAGGAGTAAGCCATGACAAAAAGCATTTTATTAGTAGGTGTGGGCGGTCAGGGTACCATCCTTGCCAGTAAGATTTTGACAACAGGTCTGATGGAAGCGGGCCACGATGTAAAAATGAGCGAGATCCACGGGATGTCCCAGCGAGGCGGAAGCGTTTCCTCTCAGGTTCGCTATGCTGAGAATAAGGGAGAAAAAGTAATGTCTCCTGTCATTGAAAAGGGAAAAGCGGATATCGTGGTTTCTTTCGAAAAAATGGAGGCTCTCAGAGCGCTGGATTACCTGAAAGAAGACGGAACTCTTGTTGTCAATAACGAAGAAATTCCTTCTATGTCAGTTATCACCGGAGATGAAGAGTATCCGGATGACGTTCTGGAGGAAATCAATAAGCATGTTGATGCAAAAGTGGTAAATGCCACAACTCTTGCAAGAGAACTGGGAAATGAAAAAGCGGCGAATATCATTCTTCTTGGAACGATCATCAAGGCTATGGGGCTGGAAAAAATTGATTGGGACAGTATTCTGGAAGCGAATATCAAACCTCAGTTTGTAGAGTTAAACAAAAAAGCATTAAAGGTCGGAATGGACGCAGTAGCGTAAAATCCGATAAAAAAGAGGCTGCGGGCGTTTGTCCGCGGCTTTAAAATGTAAAAAAGGGAGAAATTTATAAGTGAAAGAAAGAGAAAAATTTGGATCGCGTCTGGGATTCATTCTAGTATCTGCAGGCTGTGCCATAGGCCTTGGAAACGTGTGGAAGTTTCCGTACATTACAGGAAAATTCGGAGGAGCCGCCTTTATTGTGATCTATCTGATTTTCCTTCTGGCAATGGGACTTCCGATTATGGTCTGCGAGTTCAGTGTTGGACGAGGCAGCCGTTTAAGTACGGCAAAAGCTTTTCATAAGCTTGAACAGGATGGGGCGAATTTTCATAAATTCAGCTACATGAGTATGGTGGGAACCTATCTTCTGATGATGTTTTATACCATGGTTGCCGGCTGGATGATGTATTATTGTTTTGGAACTGCAACAGGAAAATTTCAGGGAAATGCAGAAAAAGTAGCAGGATATTTTTCCGAACTTCAGGCAGACCCCGGAACAATGATTTTCTGGATGGTCCTGGTTGTTGTGTTATCCTTTGGAATCTGTTCCCTGGGTGTGCAGAAAGGTCTTGAGAGAATCACAAAGATTATGATGATCTGCCTGCTGGCTTTGATTGTTGTACTTGCAGTGAATTCCATTACTCTGGATGGAGCTGCGGAAGGCGTGAAATTTTACCTTGTTCCTAACTTTGACAATATTCATAAAGCAGGATGGGGAAATGTTATTTTTGCCGCAATGTCTCAGGCGTTCTTCACATTGAGCATTGGTATGGGTTCTATGGAAATCATGGGAAGTTATCTTGATAAAAACCGCTCTATTATGGGCGAGACTGTCCATATTACCTTACTGGATACATTTGTTGCCTTAATGGCAGGCCTTATTATCATTCCTGCATGCTTTGCCTTCGGTGTGGAACCGGGAGCAGGACCGGGACTTATTTTTATCACTCTGCCGAACGTATTCAACCAGATGGCCGGAGGCAGACTGTGGGGAAGCTTATTCTTCCTGTTTATGTCTTTTGCATCCCTGTCTACAGTAGTGGCTGTTTTTGAAAGTATTTTATCTTTTGGCATGGATTTATGGGGCTGGAGCCGTAAGAAGGCAGTTTCCATCAATATCGTACTGGTGATCATCCTTTCTCTTCCGGCTGTCCTTGGATTTAATGTACTTTCGGGAATTCAGCCTCTTGGAGCAGGCAGTACCATTATGGATCTGGAGGATTTCATTGTATCGAATAATGTTCTGCCTCTTGGCTCTCTTGTGTTTATTGTATTTTGTACCAATAAGAGAGGCTGGGGATGGGATAACTTCCTCAAGGAAGCAAACACAGGACACGGTCTGAAATTTACAAAGGAAACATGGATGCGCCTGTATATGCAGATCGTCATTCCGGCCATTGTTGCGTTTATCTTTATCAAGGGCTACTATGACATGTTCAGCCAGAAAGGTACAGCAGTATTGGTGACCTGGATGTGTATTGGATTTGCCATGCTTGGACTGGTAGGATGGTTCTGTTTCGGAACGAGTAAAAAAAGAAAATAATTGCCCGGGCTGCCGGACATTTCGATAAGGGAGGAAATTCTTATGATAGCAGAAAAAATGAAACCGTATCTGAAAAATAATTCCGCGATCCGTATGATGTTTGAGGAAGGTAACCGTCTGAAAGCAATTTACGGGCCGGATAAGGTGTTTGATTTCAGTCTCGGAAATCCGAGTGTTCCGGCTCCGGACTGTGTGCGTCAGGCAATTGTTGAGCTGGTCAATGAGGAAGCGCCGACTGTGCTTCACGGATATATGAGCAATGCGGGCTTTGAGGATGTGCGTCAGACGATCGCAGAATCTCTGAACCGCCGTTTCGGAACTGCTTTTTCTGCAAAAAATCTGATCATGACAGTGGGAGCTGCCAGCGGACTGAATGTAATTCTGAAAACTGTGCTCAATCCGGGGGAAGAGGTGATTGTTTTTGCTCCTTATTTCCTGGAATACGGTGCATATGTCCGCAATTATGACGGCAAGCTGGTGGAGATTTCTCCGGATACCACAACCTTCCAGCCGAACCTTACAGAATTTGAGGAAAAAATTACAGCCAATACAAAAGCTGTTATCGTAAATACGCCTCATAATCCCACAGGCGTTGTTTATTCAGAAGATACCATTAAGAAATTAGCTGCGATTCTGGAAAAGAAACAGAAAGAGTTTGGAAGTGTGATCTACCTGATTTCTGATGAACCTTACAGAGAGCTGGCCTATGACGGTGTGGAGGTTCCGTATCTGACAAAGTATTATGCAAATACGATTGTAGGATATTCATACAGCAAATCCCTTTCTCTTCCGGGAGAACGTATCGGCTATCTTGTGATTCCGGATGAGGCAGATGAAAGCGAAGATCTGATTACTGCAGCGGCGATCGCAAACCGTACCATCGGATGCGTAAATGCGCCGTCCCTGATGCAGAAGGTGATCGCGAAATGCGTAGATGCGGAAGTGGATGTGGCTTCCTATGACAAGAACCGTCTTGCTCTGTACAATGGCTTAAAGGAATGTGGTTTCGAGTGCATCAAACCGGAAGGCGCATTTTACCTTTTCGTGAAATCTCCTGTGGCAAATGAAAAGGAATTTTGCGAGGCAGCCAAGAAATACAACATTCTGATGGTTCCGGGAAGCTCCTTTGCCTGCCCGGGTTATGTAAGACTTGCTTACTGCGTATCTTACGAAACAATCATAAATTCCCTGCCTGAGTTTAAGAAGCTGGCAGAGGAGTTTGGACTGTAATTTTTAGATGTAAAACAAAAATCCCTGTTCCTGGCGATGGAAAAGTCGTCCGGAACAGGGATTTTTTTGTTTTTGACATCTGAGATATTGACAAAATGGTACGTTGGTGATATGGTTAATTATATAAGTAATGAACTAAATAACGTGGAGAGAAAAATCGGAAGGAAGTGAAATTCTTGAATGAAATTCTGACACAGGAGAAGTCAATTTATATTCAGATAAAGGAAATGATTGAGAGGGATATTCTCAGGGAAATCCTTCTGGAAGAGGAAAGAGTCCCAAGTACCAATGAGCTGGCGAAGCTATATGCGATCAATCCGGCTACTGCGGCGAAGGGGATCAATCTTCTGGTAGACGAGGGGATTTTGTATAAAAAGCGTGGAATCGGAATGTTTGTGGCAGAGGGAGCGAAGAAGAAGATTATGAATGACAGGAAAGCACATTTTTACGACGATTATGTAAAAAGCCTTCTGGCAGAGGCTGAGAGCCTTGGAATTACCAGACAGGAACTGATCGGGATGATTGAGAATGCAGAAGGAGGAAGTGAAGATGAGTGAATTAAGGGCAGATAATATTGTGAAAACATATGGAAAAAAAGAAGTGCTCCATGGCATAAATCTGACTCTGGAATCAGGGAAAATTTACGGGATGATCGGAAGAAACGGCGCAGGCAAAACAACACTTTTGTCAATTCTCGCAGCTCATAATCCGGCAAGTGCAGGAAGCGTTACCCTGGATGGAGAAACAGTATGGGAAAACAGCGAGACGCTGAAGAATATCTGTTTTTCCAGAGAACTGACATTGATGAACAACAGCAGTCTTGCAGGGTTGAAGGTGAAGGATTATCTGTTTGTAGCGGAAACCTTTTATCCATACTGGGATAAGGAACTGGCGGAGGAGCTTGTGAGAGAATTTGGCCTTGAAAAGAAGAAAGCGCTGGGAAAGCTTTCGAAGGGTATGCAGTCTATGGTAACGATTGTCACGGCTCTTGCAAGCAAAGCGCCTTTTACGTTTCTGGATGAACCGGTGGCAGGCCTTGATGTGGTAGCCCGTGAGCGTTTTTATCGTATTCTTATGGAGGAATATATGGAGAGCGGGCGCACCTTTGTGGTGTCCACCCATATTATTGAGGAGGCGGCGGATGTCTTTGAGGAAGTGATTTTTGTGGATAATGGAAAAATTTTATTGAAAGAAAATACCCAGGAGTTATTGGACAGAAGCTTCCATGTCAGCGGACATGAGGAGGCGGTAAGGCGGGCTGTTTCCCGGATGGAGGTTCATCATGAGGAGCATATCGGAAGGAGCATGGGGGCAACAGTTCTCTGCAGACCGGGTGAGACATTGCCGCAAAATCCGGAGATTGATGTGCAAAAACCAAGTCTGCAGAAGCTTTTCGTAGCTCTGTGCGGGGAGGAATAGCTATGGATGGAAAAGGAAGATTGGGGAAATATGTAGCAAAGATGACAGCACAGTTGTGTGTCTATATGATACTGATTTCTGCGATTATGATGGCTTTTTCCTATGGAGACGGTGTCGCACGATTCTGGAGGGAAGGAGCTTTGTTAGAAGGTATTTCCTTTCTGTTTCCCCTGGACTTATATATAATGGCAGTGGTGTCGATTCCGATTATGGCAGGAAGTATGTGTAAAGTATATTTCCCGATTTATGTATCTATGGGCTTGACGAGAAAAAAGGCATTTGGATGCGTTGTGGCAGTTGAGACAGTGACTATGGCGGCAATGTTTTTAATTGTAAATGTACTCTGGAGAATTACAGGAGAAAATTTGGGACCGGGAATCGGGTATGTTCCGGCTATGCTTGCGGCTCTGGTGGTCATGGGCGGTCTGGGAATGCTGTTTGGCGGTATCGTACTTCGATTCGGGACAAAAGGGGCGGTGATTTTTATGTTGACATTTATAGGTGTTTCCGGTATTGCAGGTTTTGCCGTAATGTTTGCAGGAGTGACGAGATCAGCGGCAATGAAAAACTTAAATATGAAGAATCTGGAGTTTTTATCTTCATCCTCTCTGGGGCTTGCTGCATTGGCTTTGGGGATACTGATTTTCGGTGTTTGTTGTTTCATAGCATGGAGATTGATGAGAAAAACTGAGGTGCAGCTGTAAGCAGAAGCGTTGAAACAAGAGAAAAAGATTCAGTGACAGGAAATCGGGAAAGAATATCTGACAAGATAAGGAGGCGGAAATAATGTTCGGGGAAATAAAAAAACAGTTTCAAATCAGCTGGAGAGATATGATAGTTGTTTATGTGATAGAGATAGTTCTGGTACTTGTAGGTTTGGGCTTTGGAGCCGGAATCTGTTATTCCAATCCCAAGGAAACTTTTATACCTGTGGGCATCATTTTATCAGCAGTATTGGGGCTTTTAATTCTTCTGATTTTATCGGTAGTGCAGTTTATGATGCATTTCAATCTTTCTGTTTCTATGGGAACATCCAGAAAGAACTTTTTTCTGGCTCATATGCTCAATACGCTGGCGCTTCATTTTGCGGCGCTGCTTATTCTGGCAGCAGTAAGTCCGCTGGAAATATTCGCATGGAAACTGTTTTTTCCTGATATGGTTATGGAAGCGGGATTTTGGGGATCTGTTTCTTCTGTGCTGAAATATGGAGTTCCTGCAATTTTGTGTGAGATTTTTACAGGAAGCCTGTGCGCTGCACTCTGGCTGCGTTTTGGAAAAATTGCCGGAGTAACGCTTTGGATTTTATGGATGGCTCTTTGTATGGCAGGACCGCGGATTTTTTCTGTGCATATGGAAGCACCGGATTCGTTCTGGGGGAAGGTCAGCGGAGCAATTATTGAGTTTTTTACTTCTGCATCTGTATTAAGGCTTGTAGTATCCGGACTGATATTTGCGCTGGTTGCCCTGACAGGAGCGTATGCATGTATCAGAAAACAGGAGGTTCGAGCTTAGAAACAGAAGGGAGTATTTGCACATTTTTAAAAGGAACGGAGAGGAATCATGTATACATATGAGGAATTAAAGCATTTTGTTGACAATTGCGGGCATTGCCCTCTGGCGGAGACGCGGAATAAATCGGTGATGGGGAGAGGTGATCTGGAGTCCCAAATTATGTTTATTGCAGAGGCGCCGGGAAACAGTGAAGACAGGGACGGGATTCCCTTTACAGGACCTTCAGGCAGGGTGTTTGATGAGCTGCTGGAAAGTGTGGGTATGAGGAGAGAAGAGATTTATCTTACAAATGTGGTGAAATGTCATCCTCCTCACAATCGCGATCCCTTTCCCCAGGAGCAGGAAGCCTGTATTCCCTATCTGAAATATGAAACGATTCTTCTGAAGCCCAAGGTGATTGTCTGTCTTGGCAGAATTGCAGCACAGCGCATCATCAAGCCTGATTACCGTATTACCAGAGAGCACGGAACTTTTATATATCGAAAAAATACATGGCTGACTGCAGTTTATCACCCATCGGCAATTCTGCGTGATCCTGCAAAGATGGAAGAAGCAAAACGGGATTTTCAACAGATTAAAGAAAAAGCGGATACTCTTTTCTGACAGCTTTACGGAGAAAATAAATCATGCTATGATACAGGTATCAGGAGGTATGTATATAACAGGGAAGGGATCAACTGTTATATGTTACAAAAGATAGAAATGGAACAGATGAGAAGCGAAGGGAAAAATGCATTTGGGACACATAAGATGACGATATAAAATGGAGAAAATGAGGTGTCCTATGCCAGATGTCAAACAGCAACCATGAAGATGCAATTATGAAAATGGGATTTGAGTATTTTCGTGATTCTCTTCTCAAAACATTGGGAGTTCCTTATGAATTTGTAGATGTAAGCCAGACAGAGTTGGTGGAGCTTACAATAACAAAATTATATATGGATTTTACATTTCTTACAACAGAAGATAAGTATGTACATTTTGAGTTTCAGACAACGGATAAGAAAGAAGCAGACTTACGGCGTTTTCGCGCATATGAGGCTGTTTTTTCCCATAGGCAGGGAAAAGATGTGATTACATATGTAATATATTCCGGAGGAATTACAAATACTGTTACGGAGATGAATTGTGGAATTAACGTATACAGAGTTCAGGCGATATACCTAAAAGAGAAGGATGCAGAAGAAGTTTTTGACAGGCTGCGGAAAAAGCAGCAAAATGGTGAAAAGCTGACAGAGGAAGATTTCGCACAATTGTCGCTTACGCCTTTGATGTGCGGGAATGATCAGAAGAAGACAATGATAAAAAATGCGCTGCAGATAGCGAGGCAGAGCCAAACGATAGCAGCAGAGAAAACAATGGCAATTCTTTATACGCTGGCAGATAAATTCCTGGAAGGAAAAGACCTGGATGACATCAAGGAGGTGTTCTATATGACAAGGATTGGTCAGATGATATTTGATGATGGCGTAGAAAAAGGAAAAAGCGATGGAAGGATAGAAGGAAGATTAGAAGGCAGATCAGAGGGAAAGGTTCTTGGCGCGGAACAGATGGCGAAGCTTACAGGGAAGCTTTTAGATGAGAACCGTCTGGAAGACCTTCGCCGTATTACGGAAGACAAAGAGTATCGGGATAAGCTTTTGAAGGAATACGAAATTGCATAAACTATTCTTGTAATGAAATACAGAGTAAGAAAGAAGGCGGACAGAGCAGTTCATAAAGAAGGACTGTTATTGTCCGCTTTTTTAACCGCAGACTTGTCTTTACGGAGAAAATAAATCATGCTATGATA
>DXXQ01000059.1 GCA_019416265.1 Clostridiales bacterium
TCATTATGCTGGATAATATGACACCGGATATGATGAGGGAGGCAGTGGCGCTGATCGACGGCCGTGCAGAGACTGAGTGCTCCGGAAATGTTACAAGGGAGAATGTGGACAGACTGGTAGAGATCGGAGTGGATTATATCAGCAGCGGAGCCCTTACACACTCATCTCCGATCCTTGATATTTCCATGAAAAATCTTCACGCAACAGAATAAGAAGCTGTGAGGCGGACGATGGTGATCCGCTTCATTTCGGGATTAGCGAAAGGACTGGAGATTCATGAGCGGAGAGGAACGCAGACAGGAAATTATCAGCTTTATTACCGGAAACGGGAAAGCGGCGTCCGGAACCCTGCTTGCAGAGAAATTCCATGTGAGCAGACAGGTGATTGTTCAGGATATTGCTCTTCTTCGTGCGGAGGGATATGAGATTTTGTCCACGAACAGAGGGTATCTCTGTCAGAAGAGTACCCGGGCATCCAGAATATTTTATGTACAGCACGATGACAGCAGGATTCTGGAGGAATTAAATCTTGTGGCAGACTGCGGAGGCTGTGTGAAGGATATTTTTGTGAAGCATGAGCTTTACGGAGAGCTTCGCGCAGAACTGAATGTAGATTCCCGTAAAAAAGCGGCAGCCTTTGTAAAAAACATATCCGAAGGTACCTGCAGCCCTTTAAACAGGGTTACTCACGGGTATCATTATCACACGATCACAGCGGAGTCAGAGGAGGAGCTGGATGAGATTGAGGAAGAGCTGCGCCTGAAACATTTTCTGGTAAAAGAAGAGACACAGGAATAAAAACGCGGTTGGAGTATCGCAGACAACAGGATAAAAAGTAAATAAAAAACGGAAGGATTACAGGAAAAAGCGTAATCTTTCCGTTTGTTTTTTTGCGCATCATCGGGAAATCATTCTTTTGTTTCACGGCGCCTCGCAGATCTTTAATAAATCTGCAAGGGAGAACTGCTCATGGCAAGAGAGCAGCTCTTCCATCTTATTGAGGTTCTGATCAGAGTGCTCCAGCTCTCTGGAAAAGCGATAGCAGGTGGTAACAAGCTCAGTAAAGCTTAAATGGCCCTGGTTTTCCGTAAAGCGTCCGGCTGCCAGATCACGGATAAAAAGTGTGGATATCACTGCCATTTTTACTTTGGCAAATATTTCACCGTCATAGACAGCGCCGCAGAAATAGGTGAAGATCCAGTATACAAGAAGCTGTTCCATCTGGATTTCCCAGTCCGGATTTTCGCGGTAGAAGGAGAGAAGTCGCTGGCGGTACATGAGTTCTCCTCCGGTGTACAGATAGAGTAGCCTTTCTCCAAGAAATTCGTGCCATCCTGGGCTTAGGACTTCCATTTCAGGAAGGATGGTTTTCCACATTCTGGTGATGAGGGTATGGCAGTTATCCCCATGATTTTTCCATTTCTGCACCCTGGAGAGGAAGTTTTCTCCGAAGCCGGAGGACAGATGGCGGTTTCGAAGGTCTTCCCATTTGTACAGCTCATTTTTATCATAGCAGAGCTGAAAGTCATGGGCACAGGCCAGAAGCTTACACAGACGGAGGGACATGGGGATCCGGCGGTTTTGGACAATTTCCAGAAGGGAATCGCGGGTATCCATCAGTGCGGTAAAAAGAAGGTAATCGAATTCCTCGTAGGTTTCTTCCGGCATTTCTTTTTCAGCAGTGAGAAACCGGACGCTGTGTTTCTGGCTGAGAAGGATCCGGGCTGCCTCCGGACAGGAAAGGGAGAGGGAGATTTCCCGTAAGCCTTCGAATTCTTCTATGTGCCTGGGATAGGTGCGGCAGGTATGACAGAGCATATCCTTACCGGCTTCGCTGTAAATGTCGCAGAGATTGTTTTCGTTGAGAAATTCACAGCGCCGGTGATACTGGCGGAAGGTGCTGTTTTTCCAGTCGATGCCGTTGTGGAGACGGGGGCGGAAATCACCCTTTATACGGCTGTATTTTCTGAGACTTTTTTCATCGATCATAATCTGCCAGCCTGCACAGCAGGTATCCGGGCAGTCTCCTGCAATACAGGAAAATCCTTTATAATAATCAGGTTTTGTAATCTGCATATGAGAGCCTCCTTGATTTTTCCAAAAATATTATAAAGCCCGTCTTGCAATGTTGCAAGAAAAATGATTAACTAAAGATTAGAAAAAGATTCAAATTTGAAGATAAAAGAGGGATTTTATGGCTAAGAAAAAATTTTATGCAGTCAGAAGAGGATATAAAACAGGAATTTTTGAAACATGGGCAGAGTGTCAGAAGGCAACGTCCGGATTCTCAGGGGCAGAATTTATGAGTTTTCTCACAAGAGAAGGCGCCCAGGCATATTTAAAAGGGGAATTGGATGGAATGCCCTTTGGAACCTCTGTGGAAACAAAGACTGCTTCAGATGGACAGGAA
>DXXQ01000006.1 GCA_019416265.1 Clostridiales bacterium
CTATCGGATCCCAAAGTTATAAAAGTAGCTGTGTAATCCGAAAGGATAGCAGTATTGGTGTTATGGACGCACCACTGGAACTGCAAGGCGAAGCCTTGCAACCAGATGCTCTGGCAATTCAATTGCCGAGTAGTTCACGATTTCCAACGGTTTTTAAAAAAATTTATAAGATTACAAGCTGTTTTTGGTATTCGTGCAGGAAGCTGCGGCCTGTCTTATGAGAAAGGAGTGCTTCGTAGAGATTGGATGCGAAGACAGTTTCCTCCAGGAGTTTCAGGCCGGATTCATCCAGGAGAGAGGAGGCATCTGCGAGCTTGGTTATAAGGGGGATCCGACAGTTTTGCTTGATGGCTTTAAGCAAAGGACTGCTCTCCCTGCGGAATCCCAGAACACGGGCATAGGGGAGAAAGCCGGGGGCAGTGCGGATTCCAAGAAGAAGATGGAGGAGCCCCCTCTGGATTCTGGTATAGGTCAGCTCCCTGGTTTTCAGCAGAGAAACAAACTGAGAAAAGCCCTGGTAGGAGTTGCGGCAGTTCAGGATCCTCTGGGACAGTTCGGGAGAAAGATCAAGATACTGACTGATACTGTCGCTGTTTTCGCGGAGTAAGGCATAATGAAGAAGGACATCAAGATCACTTTCTGTGAGAAATTCCTTCGTCTCCAGGGCATTGCTGAACAGATCACCTATATTAATAGGAAGATACTCTGCTGCCTTTGTGATAAGTTCTTCCGTGTTTTCGGAATCTGCCTTGCTTCCCGCGTTTATATCAGCTGCCATTTTCCGGATAGCTGTGGCAGATGCGAAGTGTCCGGGAGAGAGTTCCGTGTCGTGATATCCATGTCCCTCCCGCCGGATGGTCACAGGCTTCATGGAGCTGTTCAGCCGGATCAGAGCTTTGCAGTATTCGATTCCCAGGATATTGTTCGGCTCTGAAAGGATTTTTGAAATCTCATGAGAAAGGGGCAGAAGGACACCGCCGAAATCATCTCCCGGAAAATTTTCCGGATTTTGGAAATACTCAAGTATTGCGCTGCTTCTGGCAGTTGGAAAACTCATGCCTTTGCTCAAAAACTCTTTCAGAAGGATCTGATAGGCGGGCGGCTCTTTTGTAAGAAGATGAGCCAGCTCCATCAATCCGGAAATTTCTCCGGCTTCACTTCCGAAACAGAGCATATCCACAACACCGAGAGAGTCCAGCAGCTGGACTCCGCCTTGGGCAAAAAATTCTGCGCTTGCAGTGGAGACGGAAACAGGCAGTTCCAGCACCAGGTCTGCGCCGCAGCGAAGAGCCATTTCTGTGCGGAGATGTTTGGGGAAAAGAGCGGGAGTTCCCCTTTGAACAAAATCGCCGCTCATGGCAATGATTGTATAATTTGCATGAAGCGTTTCCTTTGCATATTTGATTTGATATTCATGTCCTTTGTGAAACGGGTTATATTCTGCAATAATTCCAACAGTTTTCATAAATTGCACCTCAAAAAAAACTTTTCTGTGTCATATTCTACCATCTAAATGCTTGAAATACAAGGAGTCAGGGGTTATAATAGTATTAGCTATGAAATTTAGAAAGGAGCAATAACCCATGGGATTTATTGACGTATTAAAAGACAGAGCAAGAGCAAATGTAAAAACAATTGTATTACCAGAGACAGAGGATATGAGAACTCTGGATGCAACTGAGAAAATTTTAAAAGAAGGAATTGCGAAAGTAGTTCTTGTTGGTAACGAAGAAACAGTTAAAAAGAGCGCTGCAGAAGGCGGATACGATATCAGCGGTGCAGAGATCGTTGATCCTGCAACATCTGAGAAAACTCAGGGATACATTGATAAATTAGTAGAATTAAGACAGAAAAAAGGCATGACACCGGAGCAGGCAAGAGAAATCCTTCTCAACCAGTATCTGTACTACGGCGTTATGATGGTTAAAATGGGCGATGCAGACGGTATGGTATCCGGTGCCTGCCATTCTACAGCAGATACCTTAAGACCATGCTTACAGATCCTGAAAACAAAACCGGGAACAAAGCTTGTTTCCGCATTCTTCTTAATGGTAGTTCCAAACTGCGAATACGGCGCAAACGGTGCATTCGTATTTGGTGATTCCGGTCTTGTACAGAACCCGAATCCGGAAGAACTTGCAGCAATCGCAGCATCTTCTGCAGAATCCTTCGAACTTCTTGTTCAGGAAGAGCCTGTTGTAGCTATGCTTTCACACTCCACAATGGGAAGTGCGAAACATGCAGATGTAGACAAAGTAATCGAAGCTACCAAGATTGCGAAAGCAGAACATCCGGAACTGAAACTGGACGGAGAATTCCAGCTTGACGCAGCGATCGTTCCAAGCGTAGGCGCTTCCAAAGCACCGAACAGCCCGGTTGCAGGTAAAGCAAACGTACTTATTTTCCCAGACCTTGATGCAGGTAACATTGGATACAAGCTTGCTCAGCGTCTTGCAAAAGCAGAAGCTTACGGCCCGGTTACTCAGGGTATCGCGAAACCTGTAAACGACCTGTCCCGCGGATGCTCCGCAGACGATATCGTTGGTGTAGTTGCGATCACAGCAGTACAGTGCCAGGCAGAGGATAAATAAGAACGTACATATTATTTAAAAAATAGGAGAGTAAAATCATGAATGTATTGGTTATTAACTGTGGTAGTTCTTCTTTAAAATATCAGCTCATCAACTCTGATACAGAAGCAGTATTAGCAAAAGGTCTTTGCGAAAGAATCGGCATTGACGGAAGACTGGTTTACCAGAAAGCCGGATGTGACAAAGAAATTACAGAGGCAGCTATGCCTACACATAAAGAAGCGATCCAGATGGTTCTCGATGCTCTTACAAACGAAAAAACAGGAGCAATCGCAAGCCTTGCAGAAGTAAATGCAATCGGACACCGTGTCGTACACGGCGGCGAGAAATTTGCTTCCTCTGCAGTGATTACAGATGAAATGATCGCAGCAGTAGAAGAGTGTAACGATCTTGCACCTCTTCATAACCCGGCTAACTTAATCGGTATCCGCGTATGTGCAGACCTTATGCCGGGCGTACCACAGGTGGGTGTATTTGATACAGCTTTCCATCAGACTATGCCTGCAAAAGCATACCTGTACGGACTTCCGCTTGAGTACTACAAAAAATATAAAGTAAGAAGATATGGTTTCCACGGAACTTCTCACAGCTTCGTTTCCAAACGTGCGGTAGATTTCCTTGGTCTTGACAAAGACAACTCTAAAGTTATCGTTTGCCACCTTGGAAACGGTTCTTCTATCAGCGCTGTTGTAAACGGCAAATGTATCGACACAACAATGGGTCTTACTCCGCTTGAAGGCGTTGTTATGGGAACACGTTCCGGTAACATTGACCCGGCAATCATGGAGTTTATTGCTAAGAAAGAAAACCTTGATATCGCAGGTATCATGAATGTTCTCAACAAGAAATCCGGTCTTCAGGGATTATCCGGCGGATTATCCAGTGACTTCCGTGACCTCAATGAAGCTGCAGAGAGCGGAAACGAAGATGCAGCAAATGCAATCGAAGTTCTTTGCTATGGCATCGCTAAATTCGTAGGCGGTTATGTTGCAGCTGTCTCTTATAC
>DXXQ01000060.1 GCA_019416265.1 Clostridiales bacterium
TGCCAAAAGAGAATAGGCTCTGTTTTTCACGGAACCCCAGTCTGAGATTACGATTCCGTCAAAGCCCCATTCTTCCCTTAAAATATCATTCAGAAGCTGTTTATGCTCGGAAGCGTAGATTCCGTTCAGACGGTTATAGGCACACATGATAGACCATGGTTTTGCTTCTTTTACGATCATTTCAAAAGGTTTCAAATAAATTTCTCGCAGAGTCCTCTCATCCACTTCACTGGATAGGTGGAATCGTCCATGCTCCTGATTGTTGGCAGCAAAATGTTTCGGGCACGCTGCAACTCCCTTCTCCTGTACGCCCTTTACATAAGCGATTCCCATTTTTCCGGCAAGATATGGATCTTCGGATATATATTCGAAATTCCTTCCGCATAAGGGATGACGTTTTATATTCACAGCCGGTCCCAAAATCCCGTTTACGCCGTAAGCCTGATATTCCTCTCCCAATGCGTTTCCCACTTCTTCGACCACCTGTTTATCCCAGGTTGCTCCAAGGGCGCTTCCTGTCGGGAAGGCTGTTGACGGCACTTCATCGCCCTTCCCTGTGTTGGGAAATTGTGAACGTATTTTAAGTTCCACCTGTTCCTGACGGTTATCCTCTTTCTTCTTCATTCGCAGTCCAAAAGGACCGTCATGATAGCGCATTTTCGGAAGGCCAAACCGTTTCAGCTCATAGCTTGCGTATGTTTCCGATCCTGTTAAAAAATGAAATTTCTCTTCCAATGCCATCTCTTTTATGATTTTATTGTAGTCCATAATGCTTCCTCCCATTCCAAGACAAATAAGGGCTGACGCTTTAGCAGTCAGCGTCAGCCCTGTAATAAAAGTTCTTTTTATTTCATTGTAAATAACAGTGTTTTGATCTCGTAAGGAGTCAGCTCCAGCTTGATCTCTCCTGCGGGACGGCTTTCCTCCATCGGACGCTCCATTAAGTCACATTCACAGTAGGAAGCGTAGGAAAATCCCGGACGAACCTTCACTTTCTGTCTGCTTCCTGCATACTCGTGGAAACGGATCACCAGATGGTTTCCATCCTCAGAGCGCTTCACTGCGTCTAATTCCACCTGATCGTTATCAAAGGAAACAAAGCTTGTATCTGCCTGTTCCCATTCGCCGGAAAGAACCTTCACAGGCTGGTTTAATGCGAAGGCTTCTTTGACTGTCTCCCCTTCTACGAAGTCGCCGCTGTGAGGAAGAAGGGAATAGGTAAAGAAATGCTCTCCCTGATCCTGCTTGTAATCCGGATTTACAGCACTCTTTATAAGGGTGATTCGCATTCTGTTTTCTTTGATATCGTGTCCGTATTTGCAGTCATTTAAAAGGCTGACGCCGTAATTTCTCTCGGACATATCTGCCCAGCGGTGGGCAACGCTTTCAAATTTCGCCATTTCCCAGCTTGTATTCCAGTTATTCGGGCGTGTAACATTACCGTACTGGATGTCGTATCTTGCCTCGGAAGCACGAATGTCCACAGGGAAGGACGCCTTTAAGAGCTGCTGTGTTTCATGCCAGTCCACATAGGTTACGAAGTCTACTCTTCTGTCCTTTGCGTAAACAGTGATATCCTGGCTGATTACGGAATCCATGTAATTCCATTTCAGACGGAGTACTGCCTTTAAACTTCCGTTTTCCACAACCTCAGCGGAAACAAGGTCTGTAACCTCACGCATTTTTTCCTGATAGAAAATGTCGATGTTCCATGCGTCATATTCAAAGGGCTTGTCCTCAAAGACCTGAAGCACATTTGCCCGCTGGCCTTTTGCGATCACTTCTCTGTCATTTTCCTTATCGTAGATGCGTGTAAACTGTCCTGCCTCGTTAAGGTCCATCACATAGAAAGGAGTTTCAATTCTGTCTGCAGATACCTGGAATACAGAAGCATCTTCCTGATGAGCGCCCTCCTGGAAGAAAATTACGCTTCCTGCCATAGCCGGGACATGGTTTACTTTTACATAGATAACCTCTCCTGCTTTCTGGGATTCCAGAACTTCGCCGTCTGCGTTTTTAAACACACCGTCTCTGTTTTCCGGAACTGCTGCCAGGCAGTCCATCTCCCATCCGGCGTTGTTTAACACAGTCCAGGTGTTCTCTTTTTCCTTTACAAGAGCTGTGAAAGCTGTCTTTTCCACCTTTTCTGCGATTTCCTGAGCCTGTGCGTACTCGGTCTTGGAATCTTCGTAAACCGGTAAGATAGAAGAACCCGGGATAATATCGTGGAACTGATGGCGGAGAACAATCTTCCAGCCCTCTGTCAGAGTTTCCTGATCTGCTTCTTCGATATTTCCGTTTTTCAGGGCTGCCATGGCAGTGAGCCACTCTGCCTCTCTGTAAAGGAATTCCATTTTGCGGTTCATTTTTTTATTATAGGCGTGGCTGGTGTAGGTTCCTCTGTGGTATTCCAGATAAAGCTCCCCGTCCCATGTGTGGAGATATTCGTCGGTGTTTGCCACAGTTTCCTGTAATCTGCGGAAATAGTCTCTTGCAGAGCTTGTCTTAACATGAGGAAGTCCCGGAATCTTATCAAGAC
>DXXQ01000061.1 GCA_019416265.1 Clostridiales bacterium
TCGTAAATCCATCGCACCACATCATTGTAGCCAGTCTCCCCGTTTCCCCCGGCCGTTGCCTGTATTCCAAACCATTTCAATGCAGTCAGGGCTTCATTGCTTACCAGGATCGCAACCTTATTTTCTTTTTTCAAATTGACAAGATGACTTCCAATCTTTGAAAATTCACTTCCGATCACACATGCCTCCCGATATGCGGCATTCTCCTGAAAATCATGGCTTAAAAGCCCCTTCCAGTAAGTTTCAAAAGAGTTGTGGATGGAGTGCCAGTGCCAGTACATCACACTGTTCGCACCGCTTGCAAGGTGACTGTAGGCTTGCAGTCTGAGCTGCCCCTTATACGGAGTCCATCCCGGAAAGCCCTGGGCTTCTGTCTCCATCACAAGGTAATTATCTTTTTTCAGAGAACGGGTCATGTCTCCGCCAAAAGCAATCTCTGTTCCTGTTAGTTCATCCTGGGTAGGGTGATAAATATCCACTCCGGCTATTGTCAGACATCGGGATGCATGCAAATGATTGACATCCGGCTGTACTCCATAGGAGTATCCCCGCCACTCGAAATCGAAGTTATGAGTAAGAAACTGATCTTCTCTGGCATATTCCTTTACAATGTCTGCCTGCCAGCTTAAAAATTCATCCACCAGAGTTCTCTGGAATTTTTCAAACTCCGCTCCCAGGCTTCCATTGATGGTTCCCCTTACATCGGGAAAATCCTCCCATGCATTGATACGGTTACTCCAGTAATCCAGGCCGAATTCCCGGTTCATGGCATCCAGATCATCCCTGAATTTTCTGCGCAGATATTTTACAAATTTTTCCTGCACATTTTTCCCGGCTGTTCCGTAATATTTCGTCTCGTTATCCAGCTGAAAGCCAATCACACATTTTCTGTGCGCCGTATGCTCCATCAGCTGACGGATCACCCTTTCTGCATAAAATCGGTATACCGGATGGGTGATATCCATGATCTGCCTTGCGCCGTATATTCCTCTCCCCTTGACAGTCTCTGCCAGCACATCCGGATGGGATTTTACCATCCATGTGGGAACTGCATAGGTGGGAGTCCCGATGATTACATGGATATTGGCTTCCTCCATGGCATCCAGCACTCTCTCCACATGGAAAAAATCAAAGACTCCCTCCTGGGGTTCACAGGTACTCCATGTGGATTCCGCAATCCTTACTGTATTAATGCCTGCTTTTTTCATCATGGCAACATCCTGCTCCAGCCGTTCACAAGGCATATATTCATCGTAGTATGCCGCTCCGAAAAGAATTTCTTTCCTGTCCATCTTTCTTAACATCCTTTCGTTTCTTCTATGATAAATTTTTTTAACTGGCTGTTCAGTTTCTCTGCATCTTCATCCGCAATTTCCATTTCAATGGGCTTGTCCAACGGAAGGCTGAAAATTCCCATAATAGATTTTCCGTCAATATGGTATCTTCCGCAGAGTAAATCAACATCCCCTTCTGCTTTAAATGCAATATTTACAAATTCCTTTACATCGGTAATATCATTGAGCTTGATTTTATATTTCATAGATTCCTCCTCCAACTATTTCGAGATACGTCTGCTTTTCAGGTCTTTCAGAATGGAATCATATTCTTTATCCAGGTGATAAAAAAGCAATACGATAATCTGAATAACGGTTAGTATAATAGGAACGTAGATATAACTTGCACGAATTGCAGTAATGGCGCTTTCCGTCTGTACGGCAGCTGTTCCGATATACCCTCCCACAGAGAGAATTGCACCCAGAATTACGGAGCTTAATCCATTCCCGATTTTTTGTCCAAAGCTGGCAGCGCTGTTGATCAGACCTTCTGTTCTGATTCCTGTTTTCCATTCACCGTATTCAATAGTGTCTGTAACCATTGCAAACATACAGGCTGAGATTCCTGCGTTTCCGATACCTCTGAGTACGCAGCCTGCAATCAGCAAAGTCAGATTCTCGTCTGCCAGACCCATAATTCCATATCCTGCAATCATAATCAAAGCGCCTGTCATCAAAACGTTTCTTTTCCCGAATTTTTTTACAAATCCTGCAATAAAGAACATACATATGATCTGTGTTGCCTGTAATGCAACGGAAAAAGTTCCAACCAGATCACTGTTTCCGAGAACTGTTTTTGTATAGTATACTTCCGCTGATCCGTTAATTCCCTGTGCAATGAAAATGAGGATCAAATTTAAGGTAGCCATAAACCAGTATTTGTTTTTCACCAATGCCTTAAAGCCCAAAGTCACCGGTATTTTCAGACGACCGTCATCTTCTGAAGTATTTACTCTTTCTCTGGTAAACAGGAAAGTAATCATAAATGTTATAATTTCCAGAGCGCCGAAAACCACAAAAGTCATTGTCCACGCTCTTGCATTATTACCGAAAAACCGAACAACCGGAAGCGTACAGGTTTTGATGAATAAAGTTCCGCAGGTAGCGAGGATCATTCTGAAAATACTAAGCACGGAACGCTCATACTGATCCTGGGTCATCAAAGCAGTCAGGGTTGCATAGGGCAGATTAATTCCAGTGAACAAAACAGTAAATGCCAAATTATAGCTGAAGAAAATATAAATCAGTTTCGCTGTCTCACTCCATCCTGACGGAACCGCAAACAGGAGAACCGTACCCACAGCGTAAGGTATTACCAAACGAAGAATCCATATTCTGGCTTTTCCAAAAGGAGATTTCGTTCTGTCGATAATCACTCCCATGATCAGATCACTGATTCCGTCAAAAAGTCTGGAACACATCATGATCACTCCAACTGCCGCAGCGCTCACTCCAACCACATCCGTATAGTAAAATAAGAGAAAGGCTGCCATTGCAGAATACATAATGTTACTTGAAAAATCTCCGCATCCATAGGCAAGGCGTTCCTTTACCGTCACCTTTTCCGATGCATTTTCATTGGTAAATCTTTTAAAAACCATTTTCTTTCCTCCCGTGTATTTTTTATCATGGTTTTATACTATCAGAGATTTTCCATATCTTATATCGTTTATTTTAGCAAAATATCATTTATTTTGTTTCTTTTTTGTGACCATATTTTTTTCTGTATTTTGCAGGAGTCATTCCAGTTTGTTCTTTAAATACACTTCCAAAGTAACTTTGGGAGCAAAAAGAAAGATAATTTGCAATTTCTTTTATCTCATAATCAGAATATCGAAGCATATTTTCTGCAAGGCGTACCTTTTCTCTGCTAATATACTGCTGAATCGTAACGCCTTCTGTCTTATGAAAAAGATTGGAAAGATAGCTGGTATTTACCCCTATTTTTTTCCCTATCTCTCCGATTACAAGTTCACTGTGAAGATTTTGATAAATATAATTTTTTGCGCGCTCTACCAATTCATTTTTCTGTATACATTTATGAATTTCGGCTACACGATGTGCAAACTGGTATTCTGCCTGGCGCATCATGGCGTCGATTTTTACCGCATTATTCATGTCTTCGATTTTCATAATATACCCGTCCACCATAGAGAAAGCTTCTTCCGGAATCATTCCACCGCTGATGGCGGCACGGGAAGCAAGCGCAATTACGCAAATTGCAATATTTTTCGCCTGTCTTACCTGGTTTTTGGCAAGTTGCCCTACTTCTCCCCTGTAAGTTTCTGAAAGACTCTTCTTCAACATTTCCAGGTTTCCCAGACGGATGCTGTCCATTTCCCTGACTTCCTGATCATATGGATTGTGCGGAAGCTCCTGTTCCTGATGCCGGAAAATCACCTGGGACACCCTTCCTTTTACCTCTGCGATATCCGTTTCCCTGATTCCGTTTTCTCTCCAAAGTTCGTTAAGCGAAAGTTCTTTTCCCCACACCAGATGATGCAGCATCAGTACTCCTGCCCCAAACTCCTTTAATTCGCAGTAAGATAGGCGGTATCCCACCCCTTTGCTGATATGATGTTCCCGAATCAGATACTCTTCTCCTTCACCGGTATGCTTTTCCGTACTGACCGGCCCTGCTACAAGTTTTCCGTCTTTCACACAAATTACTGCATAAAAAATACTCTCCTTTTCACAAAATATCTCCGGGTATTCTCTGTTTTCTCTGTTGCTGATCTCACTAAGAAAGCCTGGATCTGTATATAAAGGATTGCACGATTCAGCCATATCTCCATAACAGGCTTCTATCTTTCCTTTTCGGTTCACATACGTAATATTGCAGTGCAAAACTCTTACCATCTGACTGCAGATATATTTTAACTCCATATAGAACTCCTTTTTTATCAAAAAAAATCTGTCAAGATCAGTTCCTGCAGTTACTCTAATCTTGACAGAATTTTATGGATTAAGCAAGGTATTTTTACTTTTTATCCGGATTCCTGATTCCCCTTCTATTGCCGTCCCGGAGCGCCTTGAAAATCTTTTCGGTTTCCGGAGCGGCCCTGCATGTCTCCGCCAGAGCCTCCCTGTTTCGGCGCTCCTCCCATCTGTGAGCCGCTTCCGTAGATCAGACTGTCCATGGTAATGCTCTCTTCTGCATTTCCGGCCTTCAGGGTGTAGTTTTCCCCTTCTTTGATCTCCGCGCAGCTCAGGATCACTGAAGAATACTCTTTTTCTGCTGTCCATGAAAGAAGCTCTTCCCCAGAACTGTCTGTGAGAGTGATTGACGAATTTGCCTCCTGAGCTTCCAGATCCACCATCATCACCCCCTGAGTTGATGTCTCGCTGAAGTTCTGCACCATTCCCGAGGAACCGGCCGCTGCAAAAATCCCTCCTGTAATCACAGCATTTCCATTATAATCCAGGGATCCGTTCCCGCTGTTGACCGGACCGGACAGATAGGTTTCTCCTCCGGAAACTGTCACATCTCCGTTGGAGTCGATTCCGTCTCCTGAGGCATTGATCTGCAGCCTGCCGCCTGCAATACAGATATAAGCGCCTTCTGTAGAGGCAAACTGATCGCCTCCCGGTCCCGGGCCTTCAAATCCGCTGCTGTCATTTCCCCCTGCTGCATTGATTCCGTCGTCAGATGCCAGAAGAGAAATTTCTCCTCCTGTAATATCAATACTCAGACCTTCTATTCCTTCATAGCTTTCGGTAATATCCACAGTTCCCCCTGAGATCAGAACACTGGAATCTCCGTGAATCCCATCGTCTCCCGAAGCCAGGGTATACGTTCCTCCGCTGATTTCCAGATTTTCATTTGAGTGCAGGGCATCATCCTCTGTATCCAGAATAAAGCTTCCGTCTTTCAACGTCATCCCTGCTCCTGATTTCAGCCCCTTGACGCTGACGGTGTCCTCCTGGGATGTTTCCTCTGTCTGCATCCCACCGGGCATTCTCTCCGGCATTTCCTGTTTCTGTACTGCTGCGCTTCCCTGGCCTGTCGTAACCGTATAAGAGCCGCCCTCTGCCTGAAGCCAGGATCCTGCGCTAATTCCGTCCTGTCCTGATGTTATTTGAAAGGTGCCGTCTTCAAGATAAACAAACCCCAGATCTTCGTCATCTGTATTTTCTGCATGGATTCCATCCTTTCCGGACACGATTTCATAGAAACCATTTGCAATACGGACACTGTCCTTGCCTGAAATTCCATGACTGTCGCCTGTGATCCGGTAAGTCCCGCTGGTAAACACAAGATCATCCTTTGAAACAATACCATGCCCCGCTTCTGCCGTAACGGTCAGTGTCCCCTCTCCATTAAAGGTCAGATCTGATTTAGAAAAAACCGCAGCATCGATGTTGTTATCGTCTATCGCAGTATATGTCCCGCCGTTTTCCAGGCTGTTTTCAGATTCTGCTGCCAATGTCACAAACACCTTATCTGCAGAACGGATATATAATGCCGCAGATTGGGAATTGGAAACCGATGCATTGTCCAGTACAAGCTGTACCTTATCTGTATCTTCCGCTTCCACCAGAACCATTCCTTCCGTCAGGGTTCCTGAGAGCACATATGTCCCCTCATCGGTAATCGTAACTGTATTCTCCGTGATACTGACAGCGTCTGAGGTACAGGAAGAATTGTCATCTGCCAGGCGGATGACCGCACTTTCTGATTCCTCATATCCGATTTCTTTATCTCTGTCGGAAAACATATTCGAGGTGTCGACTTCTGCGGCAGCATCTGTACTGCTTTTTTCAACAGAGGTTTCCGCGCTTCCCTTTGCTGTCTGTGCATGGCTGCAGCCGGAAAACATCACGGCTCCTGCCAGAAAAAACAACAATCCTTCTTTTCTGTTCATAAAGCATCCCTCCTACAATTCTCCAACTACTGTCTCCTGTCTGCAGATCGTAATCTCCAGATTACCGTTTCTGCATCGAAGCGCATCGATCAGTTCCTTTTCCCTTTCAGGTTCCTTGAGAGTCAGATTATAAGTCAGTCTGAAAAGGCTTCCCATATTTGTGGTTTTAATCTGAACCACTTCCCATTCCTTTGTATAGGTTTTTAGTATTTCATCAAAAACGCCGCAGTAATCAAGATCCTCCGGTATGGTGATATGTAACGTTTTATAGCGCGCTGAATTCCTTTCGGTTCCGAAGTCCATTCTGTTATATACCAGCATGATTCCTCCGAGAACCAGGGCTGATAAAAGCGCATATGCCAGATATCCCATTCCTGCCACCAGTCCGGTACACATGGCAAGGAAAATCGCCCCGATTTCCTTCGCCGAGCCCGGTGCAGACCGGAATCTTACCAGGCTGAACGCTCCTGCCACTGCCACGCCTGTCCCCACATTTCCATTTACCATCATGATCACCACACAGACGACTGCGGGAAGAAGCGCCAGAGACGCCACGAAGCTTTTTGTATACTTTGTTCCGTACATATAGGAAGCAGCCAGAATCAGCCCGATAACAAGGGCGCACCCCACACAAAGCAGAAAATCGGACGGCGAGATCACGCTGGTCATGTCTGTGTCAAAAATTCCTCGAAAGATTGTATTAAGCATTTTTATATCCTCCCTGTAAAGCCTCTGCCAGCATACGCTGATAAGCAGAACCGTATTTAGAAAATGTTGTTTTGTAAAGATGGTTTTTTGTAAGCGTCTGACTCATCCAAAGAGGAAGTCCTCCGGCAGTTTTAATTTCCATCAGTGTCTGGTCTTCTCCGAGAAGGGGAATTCCGTAGATTTTGCTTCCAAGGGAAAAATCCTGTCTGCGGTAAAGTATATTTTCATCAAAAGTCACCCGGAAATCACTTCCGTCCAGCGCATAGTATGCCTCCCGTTCATAGGAAAGAAACACGGATGGCCTGAGATTTTCGTAATACTCACGGAAATACTGGATTTCCCTTCCTATCTGAGAACAGACAGGAAGGGGAGTTCCTGTCTGAAAGCTTGTCATTACCTTTTCCTCCGGCAATTGCAGCCGTCTTTTGTATACAACAGATTTATATTTCTTTTTAATTTCAACATAGACAGGGTCTGTTGTGTGTACGGGACGGTAACTGCGGATTCTAAGCTTTTCCTTATATACCGGCTTTTCCAGAGAACGGCGGATCAATTGATAGGTGTCCGTATCAAAATAAATATTTCTGATCGTAGTCCTTCCGTATGCATCCAGCTTCATATAAGGCTTCATTGCCTGAAGAATCCTCTCCTTTTCCTGTCCGGTAAGGAGATATTTTAATTCATAACGTTTAAATGTCATTTGGTATGCCATAAACATTCCTCCTGTTTTTTTCTTCACGACTACTATATAACGCCTACCTTAAATCAACTTAAAATCCCTTTAAGAATAAAAGCAATATGAATTTCCTGTTTTCCTCCCGGTTCCTGTCATCAAAAAAACCGTCTGGTCTGTTTTGTGTCTCTGACACCATTCAGACTGGACGGTTTTGATTTTTTATGTTTTTTTTATGATTCTTCTATACACCTCAGGGCATCCTTTGCTGTATAGAACTTAAAAACCTGATAGTTTTCATTTTTATTATAAAC
>DXXQ01000062.1 GCA_019416265.1 Clostridiales bacterium
TCATAGTACTGTGTACAAGCTTCTGTTGTGATTGTGAAGCCCTGCGGTACAGGAAGACCAAGGTTTGTCATCTCAGCAAGGTTAGCGCCTTTACCACCCAGAAGATTTCTCATTGTAGCGTCACCTTCTGTGAACATGTAAACCCATTTTGCCATTTTACATTTTCCTCCTAAATTATTGTTCTTTTAAAACACAAAATATGTTTTCTATACGCACATAATCATTTTATAGATTTTAATGTCATTAGTCAAGGTCATTCTGTCAAAAAGGTGAAAAACTTTTGTAATTTTGTACAAAATTTTTCTTTACACCTTGATTAAGTCGGATTTTCGCATTTGTTTCTTTGGCCGTTTCCCTGCGGAGCGTTTTTCTTAATTAGGAAAGCAGTGTATTCCAACTACTTTCCTAATTAAAAAATCCCCCATACCGATGTAAAATCAGCACGGGAGATTTTGTTTGCGTTTTTATGCTTATCTTCTCTTTTTGCCTGTGTTGAGTACCAGATGTCTCGGAAGACCGTTTACCATGATCGGCTGGTAGTCGCCCTGGATCAGTGGTTTCACATAGTCTACGAAGTCTTCTGTCACATAGGTTGCGTCTCTGTTCATCCAATTTCTCGGAACAAGCTTCTCTTCGTTTGCAATGCGGTGTACATCGTAGATGCCTGTCTTGGCCATATACGGGTCGTCGGATACACGGTCGATTACAACCATCTTTCCTGTGTCCCCTTCATCTGCTGCCTTCACTGCAGCGCCGCCAACCATGAACGCTTCTTCGATATCTGTTCTGGAAGCCATGTGGGATGCACATCTCTGTAAGGTGGAAAGTTCAACGGCTCTTGTCTTGCAGCCGCACTCTGCTGCCAGGAAGTTTGCAAGGTAGGTTGCTGTTCCCTGAAGCTGTTTGTGGCCGAATGCGTCCACATAGTCCCCTGTGTTTCCCAGCTCACATACATATCTGCCGTCTGCAAGCTTAATGCCTTCGGATACTGCGATCACTACAGATGCTTTTTTGGAAAGAAGCTCTTTCACTTTCACAAGGAATTTATCAATATCAAATGCCACTTCCGGAAGGTAGATGAGATCCGGTCCGTCGCAGTCTTCTGTTTTCGCAAGGGCTGCAGCTCCTGTCAGCCATCCTGCGTTACGTCCCATGATTTCCATGATCGTGATCATGTTTTTCTTATAGGTAAGGCCTTCTGCGTCGCGGATCACCTCTTTTGTGGATGCTGCGATGTATTTGGCAGCGCTTCCGAAGCCCGGTGTATGGTCTGTTAATGCCAGGTCATTATCAATGGTCTTCGGGCAGCCGATGAATTTCTGGGTCTGTCCTGTAAGGATCGCATAATCGGATAATTTCTTGATCGTATCCATGGAGTCGTTTCCGCCGATGTAGATCAGGGTATCGATATCCAGTTTCTTTAAGATTTCGAAAAGCTTCTCATAGATTTCTCTGTTTTCATGGATTTCCGGTAATTTATAACGGCAGGAGCCTAAAAATGCAGATGGAGTTCTCTTTAAGAGCTCGATATCCAGTTCAGAATGGATCTGGGTCGATAAATCGATATACTGCTCATCCAGTAAGCCCTGGATTCCGTTTCTCATTCCGTATACTTTATCAAAACCTCTCTCAATGGCGTTCTTGTATACGCCTGCCAGACTTGAGTTGATTACTGCGGTGGGTCCGCCGGACTGTCCTACGATGATATTTCTCTTTTTAGCCATTTCATTGTCCTCCTAACATTGCGCATCATGTCTCTTTTTTTGCTGATGCTTGCCTCATTGAGGTAAATTGTACCAAAAAACCAGGTTCAAGTCAACGCTAAATTGTTATTTTGCACATATCTAATAAAAAAACTGGTAAATTTTTGTCGATTATGCTATAGTAGCATATAGA